>JAAXUP010000041.1 GCA_013335935.1 Eubacteriaceae bacterium
GTCGCAAGTCCTAAGTATGCCAGATTTAAGCATATAACACTTCACCATTTCAACACTTCCACGCTTTTGCATTTCGCCAACCACCCAACCACCTGGTCACCTAACCACCTAAATGTTTCTCATACAGATCCGGCCTGAGGCGTTCTGTGATTTCCAGGGATTTTTCCAGTCTCCATCTGTCGATTTCCTTGTGATTGCCGCTCAAAAGCACTTCCGGAACCTCCAGATCTTCGAATAAGGGCGGCCTCGTATACTGAGGATATTCCAGAAGGTTTTCGGAAAAGCTTTCATCAGAGGCGCTTTCTTCATTTCCCAATACGCCTTCCTGAAGGCGGGTCAGTGCATCCATAAAAATCAATGCGGGTATTTCTCCTCCTGTCAGGATAAAATCACCTGCAGATATTTCAACATCAACATACTTGTCGATGATACGCTGATCCACACCTTCATAATGTCCGCAAAGCAGTATATAACTGCCTTCCCTTGCAAATCCCCTGGCATCCTCCTGGGTGAAAACCTTCCCTCTGGGAGTAAAATAAACAACTTTCGCCCCTGGATCCTTTTCCTTTACATATCGGATGGAGTCTGCGATGGGCTGAGGCGTCATCACCATTCCCGGTCCGCCTCCATAAGGATAGTCGTCGGTTTTATTATGCTTATTTGTCGAGAAGTCTCTGATGTTTTTGATTTCGATTTGTATCAGTTCTCGGTCAAGACTTTTCTTGATGATGCTGCTCTCCGTGAATCCCTGAAAGAATTCAGGGAAAAGGGTAAGAATTGTGAATTTCATAAGTCCCATATTCCTTCAGGAATATTCACATGCATTATGCCAGCCTCAATATCGATATCTCCAATATTTTCATGTGTTGCAGGCAGCATCAGCTCTTTTTCAGGGGTCTGGATGATATAAAGATCCGCTCCCCCGGACTGGATTATATCCTTTAATATTCCGATCTTTTGGCCGTTTTCCATGATATCAATTCCAATCAGGTCAACTATGTAATATCTGCCTTCATCAAGTTCTCTGGCATCTTTTCTGTCAATTTCAATGTACTTATTTTTGAGTCTTTCCGTTTGGTTCCGGTCCCGAATCTCCTTAAATGTAATAAGGACCATATTTTTATGGTATCTTACCTTATCTACTTTAAAGGTTTCCCTGGCACCCTCGATTTCAATATATACTTCTTTAAGGTCATCAAATCTTTCCATATCGTCAGTGATAGGCATTACCTTCATTTCGCCTTTGATGCCGTGTGGAGCTACTATTTTACCAACTACCATATAGTCTTTCTTCTTCATTAAAACACCACCTAAATGTAAATAATAAGCCAGGAAAATCCTGACTTATTATTACTGTATTATTTCGAGAATCACTTTTTTATTCTCTTTTGTTGCAGCTGCCTTGATAACCGTACGGATAGCTTTTGCAATTCTTCCTTGCTTGCCTATCACTTTGCCCATATCATCAGGCGCTACCTTCAGTTCAAGAATTATTGATTGTTCCCCTTCGGTTTCGATAACCTCTACCTTTTCAGGATGATCAACCAATGCTTTTGCTAAAATTTCAACTAGCTCTCTCATTGAAGCCACCTCCGGAATACCTTATTTTTCGATAATTCCATTTTTCTTGAACAATGCTTTTACTGTATCTGACGGTTGTGCTCCTACTGAAAGCCATTTTTTTGCTTTTTCGCTTTCAACTTTAAACTGAACCGGCTCTGAAACAGGATTATAGTATCCAATTTCTTCGATGAATCTTCCATCTCTTGGAGATCTGGAATCAGCGACTACTATTCTGTAAAATGGATTCTTTTTTGCACCCATTCTTTTAAGTCTGATTTTTACTGCCATTATTTCACCTCCCTTAAATTCCTACATGAATGGAAATTTAAATTTCCCATGCTTTTTATTATTCAATCCGCTTAACTGTTTCATCATTTTTCTTGATTGCTCGAAACCGTTAAGCAGTTTATTGACATCCTGTACTCGTGTTCCTGATCCTGCAGCTATTCTTTTTCTTCTGCTGGCATTAATGATTTGAGGATGGACCCTCTCATCTTTTGTCATTGAATTGATTATGGCTTCCTGTCTGTCAAATTCCTTTTCGTCGATATCAATTCCCTTTAAGGCTTTTTTGCCGGCGCCTGGAATCATTTCCATAAGATCCTTCATAGATCCCATGCTCCTCATCTGCTTAAGCTGATCTTTGAAATCATCCAGAGTAAAGGTTTGTTTTTTGATTTTTTCCTGAAGTTCGTACGCCTTTTTCTCATCGAAATTAGCCTGAGCCTTCTCGATAAGAGACAATACATCCCCCATCCCCAGGATCCTTGAAGCCATCCTGTCTGGATAGAACACTTCAAGATCTGTAAGCTTTTCACCTGTTCCTATAAATAAGATCGGTTTTCCGGTCACTGAAGTGACTGACAGGGCGGCACCGCCTCTTGTGTCTCCATCAAGCTTTGTAAGAATTACACCTGTCAGCTCGATTTTTTCATTGAAGGCTTCGGCAACATTTACGGCTTCCTGACCTGTCATGGCGTCTATATTGAGAATAATCTCCTTGGGAGATACGATTTTTTTGATTTGCAGCAATTCATCCATTAAGGTTTCATCAATGTGAAGTCGGCCTGCGGTATCAAATATGACGACGTCAAAGAATCTTTCCCTGGCAAATTTCATGGCTTTTTCAGCGATTTTTACAGGACTTTTTTCTTCAAGATCTGCAAAAACGTCTGTTTTAAGCTGCTCCCCAATTACTTGAAGCTGCTTGATAGCAGCAGGTCTGTAGACGTCACACGCCACAAGGAGTGTCTTTTTGTTATCCGTCTTGATTTGGTTTGCAAGCTTGCCTGCTGTTGTCGTCTTTCCTGCACCCTGAAGTCCAACCAGCATGATGGAGGTAAGTCCTCCTGGTGAATAAGTCAGTTTTTTGGGCGTATTTCCCATAAGGGCTGTCAGTTCTTCATTGACGATCTTTATAACTTGCTGGCCTGGAGTCAGGCTTTCAAGTACTTCCGCACCCATGGAACGGTCATTTATTTTTTTGACGAAGTCTTTAACTACCTTAAAGTTTACATCGGCTTCTAAAAGAGCGATTTTGATCTCCCTTGAGGCTTCTTTAATGTCTTTTTCAGATAATTTACCTTTACCTCTAAGTTTTTTAAATGTATCCTGAAGTTTAGAGCTTAATCCTTCAAATACCATGCTTGTCCTCCATCAGTCATCAAGTGATTTTTCAAGTATATCCACAACTTCTTTAATAAGAGCCGCAGAATCATCAGATGATTTTTCGGCTGCAATTACAAGTTTTGAAATGCATGTTTTCAGCATTTCCTGCTTTTTTACGTATTTGTCAAGGAGGGATAATTTTCTGTCAAAATTGTAAAGAGTTTCTTCAGACCTGACCAGCATATCTCTGACCCCTTGTCTGGATATCCCCATTTCCTCCCCGATTTCTGCAAGAGAATAATTCAAATTGTAATAGTAATCTATGGTTAGCTTCTGTTTATCCGTTAGAAAATCACTATAAAAATCAAACAAAAGAGAAATCTCAACAAATTTATCCATATTTTCTCCGCAAGAATGGCATCGCCATACTAATCTTTCCTGTCACACAAAAAAACCACTGTAAAGTATATTTACTTTACAGTAGAATTCTAAACTAATTGCATAGCCTTGTCAAGGCATTTATCCACTTTTTTTAGTTGACACCGATTCCCTTAATCATCCAAGCCTTGCCTTGAAATCGGAATAACCGAACTGCTTTACGACCCTGATTCCTTCCCTCTGGCTGTAGATGGCGATGGACGGAAGATTGACTCCGTTGAAGGTATTGTTCTTCACCATCGTATAATGGGCCATATCGCAAAATACCAGCCTGTCTCCCGGTTTTAAGGGTTCAGTGAAGGAGTAGTCTCCAATGATATCTCCGGCGAGGCAGGTAGGCCCCCCCAAGCGGTAGGTATGCTTATATTCACCCGGTTTGCCTGCTCCAATGATTTCCGGCCGGTAGGGCATTTCAAGCACATCTGGCATATGGCATGCCGCGGAGGTATCCAGAATGGCGATGTCCATCCCATTGTTCACGATGTCCAGCACCTTGGATACCAGGTATCCGGTATTAAGGGCGATGGCCTCTCCCGGTTCAAGATAGATCTCCACGGAGTACTTATCCTTCAGGTAAACGATGACTTCCATCAACGTTTCCAGATCGTAGTCAGACCGGGTTATATGGTGTCCGCCGCCTAAATTGAGCCACTTCATTCCCTTAATATACTCGCCGAACTTTTCTTCTATCACCTCAACTGTCCGTTTCAGGGTATCCGAATTTTGTTCGCACATGGTATGAAAATGCAGCCCGTCGATTCCGGCAAGTTCATCAGGTCTGAAATTTGCAAGGGTCACTCCCAGCCTTGAATACAAAAAACAAGGATCGTAAATGGCCGTACTGATTTCAGAATACTCCGGATTGACCCGAATCCCGCATTCGATCTTTTTTGATTTATAATTTTCGATCTGATCCTTAAAATTGTTCCACTGATCAAAGGAATTAAAAATAATGTGGTCAGAGTATTTAAGGATTTCTTCAAAATCCTCCTGGATATAGGCCGGAGAGTAGGTGTGTACCTCTTTACCCATTTCTTCGCTGCCAAGCCTGGCTTCATGAAGAGAACTTGCTGCTACACCATGAAGATACTTTCCGATCAAAGGGTAAAATTCATACATTGAAAATCCTTTTTGAGCGAGAAGTATTTTACATCCTGTCCTTTCCTGTACTCGGTTTAAAATTTCCAGGTTCTTAATCAGGAGCCTTTCGTCAACTAAGTAGCTCGGGGTAGGAATCAAACTGATATCAATATCCATGTCCGGCCTCAATCAAGAAGAACCGGTGCAAAATCTTCATGCCAGGGAAGACCGTATTTATTGAGTGCATCCATGAATGGATCCGGGTCGAACTCTTCCACGTTGAATACTCCAGGTTTCTTCCAAATTCCTTTTAATACCATCATCGCTCCGGTCATTGCTCCCACTCCGGTAGTATAAGAGATTGCCTGGGAGCCAACCTCCTCATAGCTCTCCTGATGGTCGCACACATTGTAAACATAATAGGTTTTAGGTTTGCCATCCTTCGTTCCCTGAATGATACAGCCGATATTGGTCTTGCCTTTTGTTCTCGGTCCAAGAGATGCAGGATCTGGAAGAACTTTAGTTAAAAAATGAAGAGGCGCAATCATTTTACCTTCAAATTCGATGGGCTCAATAGAGGTCATACCAACATTCTCAAGGACTCTCAGATGTGTCAGATATTTTTCTGAGAAGGTCATCCAGAAGCGGATCCTTTTTACCCCTTTAATATTGATTGCAAGGGATTCAAGTTCTTCATGGTAAAGAAGATAAATGTCCTTCGGTCCTATTTCAGGGAGATCATAAACTTTTTTCTGAGAAAGGGGCTCCGTTTCGATCCATTTGCCATCTTCAAAATATCTTCCGTTTGCAGTGATTTCACGGATATTGATTTCCGGATTAAAATTTGTGGCAAAGGGGTATCCATGATCTCCGGCATTTGCATCCACAATATCAATATAATCGATCTGATCGAAATAATGTTTTTGGGCATACGCACAGAATACCCCTGTGACTCCCGGATCAAAACCACTGCCAAGTATCGCTGTTATACCTGCCTTCTCAAATCGTTCCCGATAATCCCACTGCCACTTATACTCAAATTTCGGAATATCCAGCGGCTCATAATTAGCTGTGTCAAGATAGTCGACACCTGTTGCAAGACACGCATCCATGATCGTCAAGTCCTGATATGGAAGTGCCACATTGATGACAATATCCGGCTTGAAGCTTTCGATCAGGTCAATTATTTCCTGGGTATTATCTGCGTCAAGTCTGGCAGTCTGAATGATCGTTTTTCCACCATCCAATTTATCCTTCAAGGCATCGCATTTAGCTAATGTTCTGCTTGCAATGCAAATTTCTTCGAATACATCCGGGTTCTGACAGCACTTATGCACAACTACACTTGCGACACCGCCTGCACCAATTATCAAAGCTTTTCCCATTTTATAACCTCCTCTTTCTTAATGCAAATTCAACAATGATTATACATAAAATTTATCAAAAAGACAAGAAAAAGCCTTGGTTTTAGCGCACCTGATTTTATGTATTACTACTCTTAAATGCCGGACTTCTGCGGTTTCAAGGTTTTTTTGTCCTCATCCATCATGAAAGGATCGACAATAAAATACTCGTCATCATTTATGATCAAGGTATTGGATATCAAGGTAATGGACAGGTCATTAAGCAAGAAGTAAATTTCAAAAATATTGTTTTCAGATATTCTGAAGTTTTGATGGTTTGTCCTGCCTTTTTCAATCTTTATGTCCATTATATCACTAAATTGAATGATTGTTTCATCCCGTGTTCCATTTTCTCGGCTAATCAGCAACAGGATCAAATCACTGTCAAACATAAAATAATCAGAAGATACAATAAGATGTCTTTGGTAACCTTCGAATATTTTTTTCACCTCATTAATCGTAACATACATCATGATTTCCTCATTTCATATTTTTTTGCAATGATCGATGAATCTCAATTCATCAAATTACCTGCATATTCCTTACTTTCTATCTGAGTTTTGAAATTCCTTCTTTTATTACATTTTTTTTGCACTTGAGTACAGAAAGACTGAATCCAGTATAATACCGGATTCAGTCTTTTAAGGTTGCTTAATTAAATTCAATGTCTATTCAAATAGGATTTCTGCAAAATCATCAGGATCAAATATCTGAATATCGTCCATTCCCTCTCCTACGCCTACGTATTTCACAGGTATGTCATACAGCGCTTTTATGGGAATGATGATCCCGCCCTTGGCACTGCCGTCCAATTTTGTAAGAATGATCCCATCAAGCCTTGTAACCTCGTTAAAAACATTCGCCTGGCTTATGGCATTGGTTCCGCTGGTTGCATCCAGAACAAGATAATTGTACACGCTGAAATGCACGGATTCATTGTTTATTATTTTATTCATTTTGGAAAGCTCATTCATCAGGTTGTCTTTGTTGTGAAGTCTGCCAGCCGTATCGCAAATGAGGATATCTGCTTTTCTTGATTTTGCCGCCTGAAGGGCGTCGTATATTACAGATGAAGGATCAGCCCCCCTGTCATTCTTGATGATCTCCACGCCTACCCTTTGCGCCCAAATCTCAAGCTGTTCCACAGCAGCCGCCCTGAAGGTGTCTCCCGCTGCAAGAATAACATTCTTCCCTTCTTTTTTATACATATTGGCCAGCTTCGCGATAGTTGTCGTCTTTCCAACTCCATTTACTCCCACAACCAAAATGACCGCAGGCGTTTCAATATCTTTGAAGTCCTCTCCTCTTTTGAGGATTTCTTTTATGATTTCTTTGATTGTATTTTTTACTTCCTTTTTATCGGTTATATTATCTCTTGCGATTATTGCTCTTGTCTTACTGATGATCTCGGAGGAACTTTCATACCCGATATCCGCCAGAATCAGGATTTCCTCCAGCTCATCGAAAAAATCATCATTGTATATGCCTGAATAATTTATAAGCTGATCGATTTTCCCGGAAAAATTGTTTTTTGTCTTAACCAGGGAACTTTTTAGCTTTTCAAAAAAACTTGCCAATTAGTTAGCCTCCTTCATAATATCAGAAATCTGGACCGAGAGCATTTTGGATACGCCGTCCTTACCCATGGTTATGCCGAACATTCTGTCGGCGATTTCCATTGTACCTTTTCGGTGAGTGATGGTAATAAACTGGTTGTCCTTGGTGATCATCGATAAGAAGCCAGCGAATCGATCCACATTGCTGTCGTCCAAAGCGGCATCGATCTCATCCAGGACACAGAATGGTGCCGGCTTTATGCTTATTATCGAGAAAAGCAATGCAATGGCCGTAAGCGCTTTTTCCCCTCCAGAAAGAAGAGTTATGCTTTTGAGTTTTTTGCCTGGGGGTTGAGCGACGATTTCGATACCGGTTTCCATGATATCTTCATTATCAAGAATGATCAGTCCAGCGCTTCCGCCGTTGAAAAGCATGCTGAAAGTTTCATTGAATTTCGTCTGAATGAGCTCAAACTGCTCTACGAATTGACGCTGTATATCCTTGCTGATGTCTTTTATCAGGCCTTTAAGTTCCTCTCTTGCTTTCAGAAGATCTTCTTTCTGGGTGCTTAAAAACTCAAATCTTTCCTTGACCTCATCATATTGTTCAATGGATGCAACGTTGATATTTCCCAGACCTTTGATTTTGTCTTTAAGTTCCTTTACCTTTTGTACTTCAAACTGCATATTGTCTACTGGATAGCTGTACTCCCTGGCCATCAGATAATTCATCTGGTAAGTCTCGTAGATATTTTCTGAAAGATACTCTTTTTCGATATTCAGGCTGTTTATCTTTAAATCCAGCTTGCCCATGGATTCGCTGATAAGCATATTCTCATGATTCAGCGCTTTTAGATCATTCTCAAGGGCATCAAACTTTTTATTGTACAGATCTCTCTGGATTTTGAGTTCATCAAGGGCCGTCTGTATTTTTGACTTTTCCGAACTTGAAACCGACATGAAGGACTGTTTTTCCAGGCTTTCAGATGTAAGCTTTTCAATTTCTCCCTGAAGATATTCTGCTTCTTCATTTTTAGCCCTGATTTTTTGGTTTATGTTTTCAGTTTCTCTTATGAAATCTCCCAGTCTCTCGTCAGCAGAGGACATCTTTTCAGTTAGCTTTGCTTTTTCAATCATTATTTCGCTGAAATCTCTCAAGACCTCATTAAGTTCCCGTTGAAACTCGACTTCTGATTCATCATTGATTTCAGGAGCCATGCTTCCCAGCTTTGTACCAAGAGATTCTGCCTCAGCTTTTTTTTCACCGATACGAGCTGACTCTTCAGATATTTTCACTTTGTTGATATTGATCTCCTGACCCGCTTTTTCCAGGTCTCTTTGGATCTTATCCATCTGACTTTTTAAATCCGTTGATTTCTGCTCAAGGAGTCTGTGCTTAAGTACATTTTCATTCATTAAGGATGCTGCTTCCGCCATCTTTATTCTTACAGAATCAAAAGATTGTTTATTGTCACCCAGTTGAATATCGAACTCCTTTATTTTTTCAATGTAAGCATCGATTTCCCCTTTGAGGGAATTGATATTGTTTTTTCTTTGCAGCAGAAGATTGTTTTTATTCTGGCTCCCGCCGACGATTGCTCCCCCTGGAAAGAACACTTCTCCCTGAAGTGTTACAATTTTATGCCTGTAGTTTGTTTTTTGGCTGATCCTGACAGCGCTATCCATATCAGAAACGATCAGTACTCGTCCCAAAAGGTTCGAAAGGACTCCCTTGTATTTGTCAATGAAACTCACTAAATTGACTCCGAGGTCAATGAAGCCGGGATCATCGACTTTTACCTCCTGGTTTCTGGTTGTATTTTTATCGATGATATTCAAGGGCAGGAAGGTTGCCCGGCCCCAATTATTTTTATTTAGTATCCCAATACATTTTTTAGCAGTACTCTCATCCGATACTACAATGTTTTGAAAGGTGCTTCCTAAAGCAGTCTCGATAGCGATGGAGTACTTTTCATCCACGCTGAACAAATTCCCAACAATATCATGAAGAGTATCTTTCAGTGCGGCATCCTTTAACTTGAGGTCAAGAAGATTTTTAACACTCTTATAGTATCCCTTCAAATCTTTTTCATCCTCAAGCATGTGAAGCTTTGATTTTGACACACTTAAGTTATTGAGATAAAGTGACTTCTGGCTTAGAAGCTCCTCTTTCTCCTTTTCTTTAGCATCCATTAACAGGGATAGTTCCTGGAGGTTTGACTGGTCTTTCTTAAGTACCGGCATCACATTTCCGATATTGCTGCCGTTAACCTCCAGCTCCATCTTGATTTTTTCAAGGGAAGAACTCAGTTCCTCCATATCTGTTGAATACTTTTCGATCTGCTTTTCCCGTATGCTGATGTTGTTTTCCAGTATGCTGACGTCGTTATTTAATCTGAGAATCATGTCCCGAAGCTCTTTTTTCTCATTCTCAAAGGTAACATTTTTTGCTTTGTTAGCCATGATGCACTTTTCAAGCTGGGTCCTTTTGGAAGAAAGATTCTCAAGTGTTTCTTCCAGATGGTTTATATTAGCAATATTGGCGCCATTATCCTCTTCAATGTCTTTTTTCCTAATTGCGATTTCTGACAGATTCTTCTCCAAATCGGTTATTTCAGAAAATATCCTTTTGATCTGGTTTTCGCTGTTCAAGATATTGGCGGAGGCAACCTGTATATCCGTATTGAATTTCTCCGTATTTTCGCTTAAATCGATCATTTTCCGGCTGTTGTCGTCAATGCCATCGTCGATTCCAGCCAGTTTGATTTTCAGCCTCTGATAAATTTCATCCTTCTCATCGATTTGCTCCAGTTTTGCTTTCTGATTAGCCTCTACGTCCTCCCTGTCGTTTGTCAAAATATGGAGTTCCGATTTGATCTTGTCCATCTTATAAACAAATACGTTCAAGTCGATTTTTTTTAGTTCCTCTGCAAGAACAATATACCGCTTGGCCTTCTCTTTCTGCCGTTTAAGCGGCACCAGCTGTTTCTCCAATTCAGCAATGATGTCCGTGATCCTGTGAAGATTATCCACAGTCCGGTCCAGTTTCCGTTCTGACTCTGCTTTTCGGTTTTTAAATTTAACGATACCGGCGGCTTCATCAAATAAATTCCTGATATCCTGAGGATTGCTGCTTACAATGGAGTCGATTTTCCCCTGGCCAATGATTGAATAACCTTCCTTGCCCAGACCTGTATCCGCAAAAAGCTCCTGCACATCCTTTAACCTGCACTGGTTTTTATTAATCAGATATTCGCTCTCCCCTGATCGGAAAATTCTTCTGGTCACAGAGATTTCACTATAGTCAAGATTAAGCATCCCTTCGGAATTGTCAATTACCAGGGTAACTTCAGCATATCCCAGAGGCTTTCTGATCAATGTACCGGCAAAAATGACATCCTCCATTTTTGTGCCTCGTAATGATTTTATCTTCTGTTCACCCAGCACCCATTTGATAGCATCCGAAATATTGCTCTTCCCGCTGCCGTTGGGTCCAACTATGGCAGTTATCCCCCTCTTAAAGTCCAGCTCAGTTTTATCTGCAAACGATTTGAATCCATATATTTCCATTTTTTTAAGATACAAAATCTTCACCTCAAAATTTATAATAGAAGCCGAAACTCCTTGATTTTCTTCTCATAATAATCTCTCAACTCCAGTGGGGTTTCATGTCCATCTGGTCCAATGATAATTATACCATCTGTAAGGCTATTATCCTCTTTAAATTTTATTTCAAGGTCATGATTCTCTTTTAACTTCCTGAGAACAAATCTTTTTACACCAGTGAGCTTTGATCTGATCCTGGAATTTGATGCTATGGTCAGCTGTTTTACAGAAACCTCCGAGTTTTTCACAAAATCTGTGATCATTCCGAGATAAATGTGGCTTACTGTCATTTCACCATAAGCCGGGTGAAAGGGTCCGGCTACTATAGCATCCCCTTCTGTGAGGGATTCTGAGGAGTGAAGACCTACCCTTATGATTTTAATGCGGTTAAAGTCAAAGATCATATAGGGCATTACCGTCAGTTCAAGGGAATCCTCCAGTCCCAGAGGCTCGTATTCCTTATTTAAGTACATTTCCTCAAGTTCCGTATCCTTTATCACCAGGACGGGATAAATCCTGATGGTAGAAGGTTTCAAAGGAATCAGATCAAAACAGGTCCTGGCAAGTCTCTTAGGGGTATCCAGGGGCAGCCCTGTCATGATCTGAAAACCGTATTCGATCCCTTGTTCCGTTAAATTCCTGACCCCTGCCTTCACAGTATCCAGATCATAATAGCGTTTTGTATTTTCCAGAACAGTTTTATCTGTGGATTGGATCCCGATCTCCACATGGGTCACATTATATTTTTTCAGTAATTTGACATCATCTTCCTTGAGATAGTCAGGTCTTGTGGATACCCTTATTCCACTGATTTTTTTATCTTCCAGATACTTGTTTGCAATTTCAAGCATTTCAATCTGCAAATTCCTGTCAACCGCGGTAAAGCTTCCACCGTAAAATGCCACGAGAAAGTTGTTTCCCTGGATTTTTCCATGTTCCAGATAGTCTGTTATAAGCTTATCGATTTCCATGGAAGTTGGCGTTTTGACAGAACCCGAAATTTTTTTCTGATTACAGAAAATACAGTCATGGGGACATCCCGCATGAGGAATAAATATAGGTATGATTTTATTCATTTAAAACTCCCAGTTCAAGAAGACCATCATATGCGGCATTTTGTTCCGCTTCTTTTTTATTGTACCCCGTGCCAGTTCCGATAATTTTCCCATTTAGGATAAGGTCGACATAGAACAATTTATTATGCTCAGGACCAGTCTCATTGGTTACCATGTAGCGGATATTGTTTTCGGCTCTTTTCTGGATGACTTCCTGAAGCTTTGTTTTGTAATCAAATACCATCTTCCCGCTGACGGCATCTTCAATATTTGATTTAAGCATGGAGAGGATGAACCTGTTGGCCTCAACAAATCCTCCGTCAAGGTAGATTGCTCCAGCTACCGCTTCAAAGGTATTAGCTAAAATAGATTTTCTGTTTCTTCCTCCGGTGTTCTCTTCTCCTTTGCCCATAAAAATGAACATGCCCATTTCGTTCTTTTGGGCGGCAGAAGACAGAGATTCCGTGCAAACTATCTTAGCTCTTAACTTTGTCAGCTCACCTTCCGTTAATTCCGTATAGGTATTATACAGATAATTGCTTATGACCAGTTCAAGGACTGCATCCCCAAGAAACTCAATCCGCTCATTATTTCTAAAGTTGAATTTTTCGTTAATGAAGGAACTATGGGTAAGGGCATTTTTTATGATCTCCTTATCCGTGAACCGGTAATTTATTAATTTCTCGAATTTTTCAATGCGCATAAAACACCTCTTTCCAAATCAAATAAGTGGAGCGTCTTCAACGCTTTTTCCCGTATGCATGGACAGTTCGACCAGCTTGCTGAGGTCTATACTTTCCCAGCATAAAATAAAAGCCCCGGAGGACTTTTAAATGTTATCAAGATATTCAACAACGTCTCCAACGGTACGCATCCCGTCGATATCTTCATCATTAATTTCAGTATTAAATTCGTCTTCAATAGCCATGATAAGTTCTGCAACATCCAAGGAATCTGCTCCAAGATCTTCAATAAAATCAGACCTTAAGGTGATCGTATCGCCATCAACATCAATATGATCCAGTATTATTTTTTTTATTTTATCAAATGTGCTCATCATAACACCTCCCAATATCTATATTTACATGATTCAGTGTTAAATTTCAACTATTTTATTTGAGATTAATCTTAATATATTTTTTTCACTAAATATTATTCCCTGTTTAATGGCATTATAAAACGCTCTGTGATCGGAACTACCGTGGGCTTTTATTATTCCAGCCTTCACACCTAGAAGAGGAGCGCCGCCGGTTTCCTTATAATCAAATTTTTTCTTAAAGCTTTTAAGGGCTGGTTTAAGCATTACCGCACCTATTTTAGATCTCGTATCAGAAGTCATAGCGGTCTTCAAGTTATCAAAAATATATGCACTGAGTCCTTCGATCAGTTTTAACATAATATTTCCAGTGAAGCCGTCACAGACAATCACATCTGCATAGCCTTCCACAAGATCTCTGCTTTCAATATTTCCCACAAAATTTATATTGGCTTCTTTTAAAAGACCCGAGGCTTCTTTGGTTAGTTCATTCCCTTTACCCTCTTCAGTTCCAATGTTAATAATGCCTACTCTTGGATTTTTTATTCCCAGAACCTCTTCAGCATAGATTGAAGCCATTTGACCAAACTGCACCAAATAAGACGCTTTGCAATCAACATTGGCGCCAACATCAAGGAGCAGTGTTATTCCTCTTCTTGAAGGCAGCATGACCGTAAGGGCAGGTCTCTGGATCCCTTTGATCCTTCCAACCATCAGCGTTCCAGCAGCCAGCAATGCACCTGTGCTTCCTGCCGATATAAATATTGATTCATTGTCTTCCTTGACTCTGTTTATCCCAACGATCATAGAAGAATCTTTCTTTCTCCTGATCACCTTGGTGGGCTCGTCATCGTTTGTTATCACTTCAGTGGCGTTGACAACCTCGATAAGACCACTTTCAAATTCGTATTTTTTAAGTTCATCATTTATGATATCCGTTGGGCCAATAATATGTATTTTCTTATTAAAATCTTTGGCTGCCATCACAGCACCCTTGACGATCTCATAAGGAGCATTGTCTCCTCCCATACCATCTACATATATATTCAAACAGTTCACCTCATTTATCACTAAATTAGCCTTGCAATATTCCTCCTTAACGAAGAAATGGCAGAGATAAACTCTGCCGTTTTGTTATGCATTAACTGATATAATTTCTTTATCTTTATATGTCCCACAAGATTTGCATACTCTGTGTGGAAGTTTAACCTCACCACATTTTGGACATGTACTCATACCTGGTACAGTCAGTTTGTAATGCGTTCTTCTCTTGTCTCTTCTGGATTTGGATGTTTTACGCTTTGGTACTGCCATTTCTTACACCTCCTATTCGTCCCCATTTAAAAGATTATTCAGAACAGATAAACGAGGATCAATTTGCTCATTTTCACAATTACATTCGTTTATATTTTTATTATCCCCGCAGATGTTGCACAAACCTTTGCAGTCTTCACTGCATATGGTTTGTATCGGCAGATTAATTAAAATATTATCCCGTATCAATTCTGTTAAGTCGATATTTTCGTTACTGTTATTCTGATTATCATTTAAATCAATTGCTTCTTTAATGTCGATATCCAGGTCCATGTCGTAAACCTCCAGACACCTGGAACAGTTCAGACGCACCTTAACACCGACTTTAAAGGAAATAAGTATTTCCTCATCAACCACACTGATACTTCCCTCAGCTTTTACTGGAGAAACTACCGTAAGATATTCATCACTTATTTCTTCCCTAGGTATCATTTTACTGAATTCCATGCGGGATCTATGATGCTTAATTAAATCAGAAATGTTAATAATCAAAAAATCACCTCGTAACTTGCAAAAAGTATTATATCTTTTATATTAATACTTTGTCAAGTATGTTGCTCGTGATTATTTCTTTTGTGTCTCGTGCAATTGCAAGTTCTTCATCCGTTGGCACGACCAGCACTTTCACTTTACAATCTTTAGTGGTGATGACAAGTTCTTCTCTTCTTGTATTGTTTTTTTCATCGTCAATTGTTATTCCAAGATAGGTAAGTCCTAAGCAGATTTCTTTTCTTGTAACAGGTGAATTTTCTCCCAGACCGGCAGTGAATACAATCGCATCGACTCCGTCCATGGCAGCTACATAAGAACCTATTGTAGTTTTAACCTTGTAGTTGAATACATCGATGGCCAACTGAGCTCTTTTGTTGCCATTTTCAGCGGCTGATTCGATATCCCTGAAGTCAGAACTTACCCCTGATATACCCAGGACACCGGATTCTTTATTCATAATTTCATTGATCTCGCTAATATCAAGACCTTCTTTATCCATAAGGTAGGTTACGATAGATGGATCGATGCTTCCGCATCTTGTTCCCATTGCCAATCCTTCAAGAGGAGTAAAACCCATTGAAGTATCTACGGATTCCCCATATTTGATTGCGGCAATGCTGGCTCCGTTGCCAAGATGGCAGGTTATGATTTTAAGGTCTTCTATGGGTTTTTCCAGCACATAGGCAGCCCGGTTTGATACATATTTATGAGATGTTCCATGGAAACCGTATTTTCTTACTTTGTATTTATTGTAGTATTCATATGGCAGAGGGTAGATGTATGCTTCCTCAGGCATAGTCTGATGGAAGGCTGTGTCAAATACCGCAACCTGTGGGACTCCCGGAAGAAGAGCTTTGCATGAGTTAACTCCTATGATATTTGCTGGGTTGTGAAGCGGCGCCAGCTCAACACATTTTTCAAGGGCGATCATTACGTCGTCATCTATAAGAACGGATGAAGAATAAAATTCACCGCCGTGGACGATCCTGTGTCCCACAGCAACGATTTCATTCAGGTTTTCAATTACACCATATTTCCCGTCAGTTAATGCCGTCATTACAAGATTAAGAGCCGCTGTATGATCAGGTATGTTATGTTTCTGAACTACTTTATATTTACCGCTGGGATCATGGGTGAAAATACCAGTCTCCAATCCTATCTTTTCAACTAATCCTTTCGCCAAAACGTACTCATTGTCCATATTTATTAATTGGTATTTCAATGAAGAACTCCCGCAATTAATAACTAATAAATTCATTAAAACATCTCCTATCATCTTATTTATACAGTTATTATTTTAACATATAAAACAATCGTTTTTTCAAAAAAACATTATTATATTTTGTGTATTTGTTTTATTTAAGCAATTATTCAATGTCTTATATTCATTATTAGTTTATATATTAACAAACTCTGCGACAGTAGGTTTTAGTTTCAATAATTTTCGATTTTTTTTACATTGGTTTGCGAATCCTTTGAATTTATTACTTTTTCTCTGTTTTTACAATATTTAAAATGTCCTGCTCCGAAGAAATCGCCAGCGCTTCTCATTCAAAAAAGATGGTTCCTGCATATTTCAACAGGAACCATAGGATGAAAACTTATGTACATTGTTAATATTTTATGAATTTCGAACCTGGAACTCCGCATATAGAACATTTTTCAGGGATAGATTTCTCAATGTTTCCACATACCGGGCAAAGGTAATAAAAAATTTCCTCTTCCTGGTCAATGTTGGCCACAGCATCCTCGTACAACTTTGCGTGGACTTCCTCCGCCTTCATGGCATTTGTAAATGACATGACTGCAGCCTTATTCCCTTCTGCTTCGGCATTTTTCACAAAATCGGGGTACATATCTTTATACTCATGAGTTTCACCTGCAATGCCATCCTGAAGGTTCTCCAGAGTAGAGTGGACTTTTCCTGCAACTTCGAAATGTTTCAATGCATGGATCGTTTCTGCATCAGACGCTGCTTTAAAAAGTTTAGCTGCGTTTTTTTTACCTTCTGCCTCAGCCTTTTTAGAATATGCCAAATATTTTCTATTGGCCTGTGATTCTCCAGCGAAAGCTTCCATAAGATTTTCAAATGTTTTTTGATTTTCCATAATTTCCTCCTGTTTAGTTCATTTTATTTTGACTGAAATCACTGATATACAGTATATTACTGACTCAGTATAATAATTTTGTCTTGTATTTTATACCACAAAAAATAAGTAGTAAACAAAAAATAACATCATCTGGCTTCGTCTTTCTTTCCCGGATAAGTTTTTTTCTTCTTTTTTTTCTTTTTACGGACTGAAAATCCAAAGCTTCCAATTTTTTGACCTAACTCATAATATTCCCCGTGAGCAAATGCCGCTAAAGAACATTTATCCAGGTGCAGTCTTCCTTCACTGTCAATGTATTGATCATCTACATTGACAGCGACAATATCGGCAATAAACATGTCATGGGAGCCCAAACGAATGATTTCGGTGACTCTGCACTCCATACTTAAAGGGCTTTCTTTGATCATCGGGCAGTTGACCTCTGAAGACTTTTCAGGGGTAAGATCCAGCAGCTTAAATTTATCATGATCTCGTCCTGACCTGACACCACAGAAATCTGCAGCTTTTATCAGATTTGAGGTTGTAAGATTAATAACAAATTCGCCGGATTCTTTTATGATGTCATAGGAATACCTTTCAGGACGAATGGATATGTAGGTCTTGGGAGGTATGGTGTTGAGAATGCCTGTCCATGCTATGGTAAGTACATTGGCCTTTTCCATGGTACCACAGGAAACCATAACAGCAGGCAGCGGAGCGATAAGCGCGCCGCCTTTCCACTTCACTTTGCTCAAATTTATCCCTCCTTTCCTTAGCCCGCCAAATTTATGCTGGGCTGTTTATTTTTGCTCTATCATAAATAGTTGTTTTCAAGTAAACTGTATTTACGAGGTGAAAACAATGAAAGTGCTTGGAATAGTCGCTGAATATAATCCGTTTCACAATGGTCATCTGTACCATTTAAAAAA
>JAAXUP010000112.1 GCA_013335935.1 Eubacteriaceae bacterium
TGACAGGATCCTTTAGGGGAACATAGGCGATGGAATCAGTGAAAAAATACTTCAAGCAGTTGAAAACCAAAGAAATGCCGATTCCCCTGGAAATCAAAGTCATCAGGGACTGTTCCGTGGACACCTCCTGGACGATTACAGGAAGAAAGCCAGCATCTTTACACAAGTTTATGAATTTCCGATAAAAATATGGTTTTATACTTTCCTTGATCAGGATAAAATCCTCATTAGCTAAAGTTGAAAGGGATATCTCTTCTTTTTTTGCATAAGGATGATCGTCTGCCATAGCGATGACAGCGCGATCCTTGCCAAGTGGCTGCCATTGAAGATCGGGATATTCTTGATAATTAACATCGATAGACATAAGACCCAGATCGATTTCATCCTTTTTTAGTTTTGCATAGATTTCATTTGAATCCATCTCAATAAGTTCAAGCTTAATTTCTGGAAAACTTTTATGCATACGCTTGAGTACCGGCGGAAGAATCGTACAGAGCATTGCGCTTTCGTATCCTAATACGATTTTTTGTGTTTTACCTTTATTGATCTGTTTGACATGATCAACGGCTTCATCTAGATTTTTAAAGATATTTTTGACATCATTGTAGAAAGCATTGCCCACAGGGGTAAGGGATACAAATCGGGTAGTCCGGTCGAAAAGTCTGACGCCCAATTCTTCCTCCAATTTTTTAATCTGTATACTGACTGGCTGCTGAGCCATATGCAGTTTGATGGCTGCATTTGTAAAGTTAAGTTCTTCCGCTACAGCAATAAAATATTGAAGCTGTCTAAGTTCCATTAATTCACCTCGATTTTTGTTATAAGAACCAAGCTTTATAACGCCCATAATAATTAATTATATCACGTAAAATAATTAATGTAATATTTTCTGCGAAATCAAAGTAGACTATTACTCCAGGAATTCATATTTCGACAGATATTGAAATTGGCTATAAAATTTTTTTACTGAATATGTGTTTTAATTTTATTCAATAGAAAATTACTTCTGAAAAGAACAAAACATATGGCTGTGTCACTGGAATGAACTCCAGATTACGCAGCCTTTTCTTGTTTCACTATCGTAATCATATTTTGGGGTTCCTCATACCAGTGAACGGCAAGACAAAACATAAAAATTGGAAATGACAAGTATCTACTATAACAAAAAAACATAGTGCCATGAAATTAAGTGATTTTACAGAAGCTGTACCCATGCATATAATAAAGGCAATAAGAATTACTAAATCGGAAGCGATTGACTTGTACAAATTCAATTGTGGATATCAAATGGAATTGTAGTTATTGAGGGAGAGCACATGGGAAAGATCGTACTGGCTACTGGATTTTTAGGATCAGGAAAGACTACATTTATAAAACAGCTTATTGATGACCTGTCTTCAAAGGATACGAAGATAGCGCTGATTGTAAACGAAATCGGTGAAATCGGAATTGATAACCTGTTTATGAAACAGCTTGGTTATAACATCTGGGAACTCTTTGGAGGCTGTATCTGCTGCACGCTATCCTCTGGACTGGAAAGTACTTTGATCCAGTTGGAGTCAGAATATGATCCTGAACTGATCATCATTGAACCCAGTGGGGCAGCAGATCCATACAATACCATAAATGCCCTTCTGAACCACGGCTATCCCAGGGAAGACATCATTAATTTTTTTATCCTTGATATGGCAAGATTTGATATGTTTGTAGAAATTATGTCACCGCTGTTCATTGGAAGCCTGAAACAGGCAGATGTGGTGCTTATCAATAAAATCAAATATGCAGATGAAAAATCATTAAAGGAAGCGGATGAGATCATTTCAAAGGAAAATGAAGATTCGACTGTAATCAATATTTATAAGAATGATTATTTAGTGACGGAAGTCCAATATCTGATAAATCATGTTTTAGGAAGGGAGTGAAAATATGTATCAGGAGGAATTTGTCCCAGTGTCTTTCAAATTAAAAATAAAAAGAAAGTACACAGTTAATTTAAAGTATTGGGCTGAGATTATGAAAAACATCTTCGATCTTTATGCAGAAGAAATATGCAAAAATAACGATTGTCATATCGGACATATTAAAGCTCTTTTTACAGGGAAAGAAAAGGATTACATTAAACTAAGCATCATAAAAAAGGGTTTGCCTGCCGAGACAGATTTTGAAGGAATAAATAAATACCCAGCGATAGAACTGATTGTAAACTCTATTGTCAGCAGTGTTGATCAAAAAATGTCCCTTGCAGCCATGAAATCAGCTTGCAAAAGCTTGGAAAAAAAGTTTCAGATCAAAACACAAATTATTGCAGGAACTAAGCAGCATCATTAAGAAGAATTGATTGCCAAGGCATTCAAATATATTAGGAGGTTATTTATATGAGCATTATCGCACAATTAATTGCAGATCTTGAAGATGAGAAAGTAGTAGTCGAGGTAGAAAAACAACTTGAAGCAGGGACTGATCCCCAGGAAATTTTCGCAGCATGCCAGGACGGCATGAATCTGGTTGGCAAAAAATTTCAGGATGGCGAATACTTTGTATCGGATTTAATGATGTCTGGTGCAATATTCAAAGAAGTAAGTGAAATCATCAAGCCGTATATCATGTCTTCAGGAGATTCTACCATTGGGAAAATTGTTCTGGGTACAGTAGAGGGAGATATCCATGATATCGGAAAAGATTTGGTATTTGCTATGCTAAGTGCAGGGAATTTTGAAGTAATCGATGTAGGAGTCGACGCAAAGCCGGAACTTTTTGTAAACGCATTAAAAGAAAATCCAGACGCAACAGTTTTAGCACTCTCTTGTCTTTTGACGACTTGCTATGATGCCGTTAAGGAAACCGTAGATGCAGTAATCGATGCGGGCTTAAGGGATAAAGTGAAAATCATGATCGGCGGAGGACCGGTGGATCAAAGTGTCGTGGACTATACAAAAGCGGATAAGTTCGGTAAAGACGCTCAGGATGCCGTAACTGTAGCAAAGGAGCTTATGGGATTATGATGACGAATACAGTATATGATGAAAAGGTAAAAAAATATAAAAGCATCGTGAAATTCGAGAATACTTCTGTGGGAACAGCCTATGGCGGTCCTGCAACGCCAGCCCATCATAAGGGAATTCTGATGAAAGATTACATTACTGATACCAAAAGAGGTTTCCAGGCATATATCGAATACATCAATGAGATCAATGAAATTGCGCCAATTGATTTCCTGAACACACCCTATCCGGGAATGATGAATGTGATTCTCACCACTATGTGGCTTTCTAAAGTGAAAATTCCTGGAAGGGAACTTCCTGATGATGCCTTATGGCAGATCGATGAAAAAGCGGTCATCGACAGAGATGATTACGATTTTGTTATTCAAAACGGTTACGAAGCATTCCGAGCCAAAGTACTGCCGAAGGTAATTGACATGGCAGAGGTGGAAAAATTCTTCAAATATATTGGTGAAGAAGGCCCTTCTCAATCCAAAGCATTTATCGATAACGGTTTTCCACTGGTTTCGGAAATCGCTACAGCGCCACCTTTTGAAATTCTATCCGGAGCAAGATCCATGCCGAAGTTTTTCATGGACTGCTACAAAGTAATGGATAAAATCAAGGAGGCTCAGGATGTCATACAGCCTACAGTGGTAGCTAATGCCATTGGAATGCTAAAAAATGCCAATGCCATCGGTGCATGGGTAGGCGGCTGGAGAGGCGCTTCAGGGCTGGTATCGCCTAAAATATGGGATACTCTTGTCTGGCCTTACATGAAAGGAATGGCTGATGCAATGCTTGAAAACGGTTTTATCCCTGTTTTTCACCTTGACCAGAATTGGGACAGAGATATCGAAAGATTTCTTGAGATGCCTGCTAAATCCTGTGTACTTAATACGGATGGAATGACCGATTTGAAAAGAGCGAGAAAACTTCTTGGAGATCATGTAGCTTTCATGGGGGATGTACCAGCGCCTCTTCTTTCAACGGCAAGCGCCGATAAAGTAAGTGACTATGTTAAACAATTAATCGATAACGTAGGAATAAAAGGAACAATTATTACATCTGGCTGTGATGCTCCGGCCAATGCCAAGTTTGAGAATATGGTTGCCATGATCAAAACAGCAGCCGATTATAAGTAAGGAGAATTATTGTGATATTTATAGGGGAAAAGATAAATGGCACCAGAAGTAAAATCAAACAGGCGGTGATTGAAAGAAATAGCGCATTCATCCAGGAAGTTGCAAAGTCCCAGGCTGAATCAGGTGCGGATTTTCTTGATATCAATGCAGGAACTGACCCGGAAAGGGAGACAGACGATCTGATCTGGCTCATCGAAACAGTTCAAAATGTGGTAGACACGCCTATTTGTATTGATAGTTCCACACCTTCTGCGATTAAAACAGCGCTGGAAGTGGTAAAACATACTCCTATGATAAATTCTATCAATGGCGATCAAAAAAGATTAGATGACTTCCTTCCTTTCATCAAGGAAAGAAACTGTTCGGTGATTGCTCTTTCACTGGATGAATCAAAATCGGGTATGCCAAAGACCATCGAAGAGAGAATGACAGTACTCGAAAAAATATTCAAAGAAACAAGGAAAATCGGAATAGAAGACAAAAAGATCTATATTGACCCGTTGATCATGGCAGTTGGAACCGATCAGAAGGCAGGAAATATGGCCTTTGACTGCATCAGAACGATTCATGCAGCGTATCCTGAGGCTCATTTAACGGGAGGGCTAAGCAATATTTCTTATGGTCTTCCCAATAGGAGCCTGATCAACAGAACGTTCCTTACGCTTGCAGTCGCAGCAGGAATGGACAGTGCAGTCGTCAATCCCTCAGATACCGATTTGATCGAATCCCTGTATGCCACCGAGCTTCTGCTTGGACGGGACAGATTCTGCAGAAAATATACAACTGCTGCAAAAAATAACTTTGCAAAAAAATGAAAAAAAGATCACCCAAATATAGCAAACTAAGCAACACTGATATATTTGGGTGATTTTTAATAAAAAGGAGGAAATACGAATAATGAGCGGGAAACAACCAAGTTTTATTGGGATCAACGAGAAATTAAGTATTGGACAGGCATTATTTTTAGGTTTGCAATCTGTTCTGGCTTGCAATCTGTTTCTAGGGCCTGTGGTAATCATCGGAATTTTAGCAATGGATGTTGAGCATGCAACAACGCTTATTGCTATGACATTTTTGGCATGCGGAATAGCTACTGTTATACAGTCAGGTATTTTTCTTAAATACCCAATTATCCAGGGTATGTCATTTGCCACCATTGGTGCCGTATTGGCGATAGCAGCTAAGAGCGATTTTGCTACAGTCTTTGGCAGTCTCATTATTAGTACAATTGCGATCATTATCATTGGATATTTAAAACTCTTCAGTAAAATTGTGAAGGTGTTGATTCCGCCATTAGTTGCAGGTACTGTTATAATAGTTATTGGTATAGCGCTGATGCCCATTGTATGGAGTTCACTTATCGTTGCCCCTGGCAACCAAAGTGTAAATTTTCTTGAAGCTGGAATTTCATTTTTAGCATTGTTGATCTTTATTTACATGGGACATAATCTGAAAAATCGTGTAGGCAAGATTATCCGAACAGGCAGCGTAATTTATGCCATGATCATCGGAACCGTTTTTTCAAGTTTCTTTGGCAATGTGAACCTGGCGCCAGTTGCAGCAGCTAAATGGTTTGCTCTGCCGACACTCTTTCCTTACGGTCCTCCAAAATTTGATATGAGCGCAGCCTTGATCATGACATTTATTCTTTTGGTCGTATTAGTAGAATCTCTGGGATCCTGGTTCACTGTTTCAGTATTGGCAGGAGAAAAGATGACAGACAAACAAATTGACAAGGGTGTTATCGGAGAAGGAATCGGCTGTCTGATCGGTACCTTTATCGGGGGGATACCTGTAACCAGCTATGGTTCAAATGCCGGTGTAATCGTTGTTACCAGAGTCTTAAGCCGATGGGCTGCTGTGGGTGCAGGTGCAATTTGTATTGCTATGGCTCTTTGTCCAAAATTAATGAGCTTGATTGCAATCATTCCACCATCTGTAATATGGGGAGTCTTTGGAGTGATCTGTGTACTGATCATGATGAGCGGATTCCAAAGTATTCGGGAATATCCCCTTAACGATCGGAATTCATTGGTCAT
>JAAXUP010000042.1 GCA_013335935.1 Eubacteriaceae bacterium
AGTCCTTCAGTGCATCCTGGATGTCGTCAGCCGACTGGATGTCATACTCCTGTAAAAGAGCTGAGATGATGTTTTGTTTTCCTTCTGAAAAATCTGATTTTCTGCGTGCCATAAAAAAAGCCTCCTATGATTTTTTATTTTATCATAGAAAGCTATTCTTGAAATTCCTTATTTACAGAGTTTTCTTCACACCCTCGCATGAATTTGCAGGCTTGTCTTTTTGTTCCAATAGAATACCGGAAATTTACGATTTATTTCTTGAGCTCGTATATTCTCACGATCTGATCCGGACTCGGACCTGATCCCATATCATCTTCACTGGCTTCCTTGAACACCCATCCGCTTCCTTCGAGCTTAGTAATATCCAGTCCTGCATTTACCAGCGACTCGGCATCAAGAATAAATATCATATCTGCTTCATTTAATCCCAAGATTTTTGTCCACCTGACTTCAGCTCCATCACCTAATTTTAGCGCATAATGCTGTTGTTCCCCGTGGTAAGTTATCATACTGGCATCGGCCTTTAACAGCCTCCTGAAAGAATCTTCCGAGCCATTTGAAGTTTGTTTCTGATCACTTACATTGTATGGCTTAATGAGCCTGTTGGGAAGATCGACTCCCATTTCGTTCGTACCGGCTGGCTCATAAAGCCACTCGTTCTTATCAAGCTTGCTGATGTCCAAACCGGCTTCAACTAATGGATCCGCCAGCATGACCATAGCGAGATCCGCTTTGTTTGCCGACATGTCTTTACTCCATTCAAATTTTTCTCCTGTTGGGAGCTCGAAACCCCAATGCTGCAACGCTTCATGGAAGCCTTTCTTCTCTGGATACGTCCTGACGATTTCGTTAAAAGCACTCAGTCCTTCATCTGCCGTCTTATCTCCCGTTATCGTCCTTGTGCACCCTGCAAAGGATAATACCAGAACTGTGGATACAGCTACTGCTGCGATCTTTGTTGTCAGTTTCATCTTGCCGATTCCCCTTTCAATTTTTCGATTTCCATTGCTGATTCCTTCAATGGTTATTTTCTTTTTCATGATGACTCCTCCGTATCTTATTTTATCGGTTTGAAACCTTTTAATCTTAATGCATTCAATAAAACTGAAACCGAGCTAAAACTCATTGCCGCTGCAGCGATGATGGGGTTTAGCAAAGGTCCCCCCAAGAGATACAGAAGACCCATGGCAATGGGTATGCCTAACGTATTATAGCCAAATGCCCAGAAGAGGTTCTGTTTGATATTGGTTATAGTCTTCTTGCTCAATTGGATCGCAGTTGGCACATCCATGAGGTCACTTCTCATCAGGACAATATCTGCCGATTCAATGGCAACATCCGTGCCAGAGCCAATCGCTATCCCGATATCTGCCTGAGCTAATGCAGGCGCATCATTGATTCCATCCCCAACCATGGCGACCTTCCTGCCTTCTGTCTGAAGCTTTCTAACTTCATTCGCCTTATCCTGGGGGAGTACCTCCGCAAGGATCCTGTCGATTCCCACCTGCCTGGCGATTGCCTCAGCAGTTCTTTTGTTGTCGCCAGTGATCATTGCCACCTCAATTCCCATTTCATGAAGTTTTTCAATCGCTCTTTTGCTGCTTTTTTTAACCGTATCCGCAACCGCTATTATTCCTGCAATATGCCCATTGATAGCCACGTACATGGGGGTTTTGCCTTCACCAGCTAACTCGTCTGCCGCACTTTCCAAATCCTCCAACGCTATTTCGTTTTCTGCCATCAGTTTCCTGTTTCCAAGAAGGATATTCTTTCCTTCGATCTGTACTAAAATTCCATGACCGGGTATCGCTTTGAAGAAATCGAGGTTAAATAACTCCAATCCCTTCTCCTGTGCTCCGTTCACGATGGCTTCTCCAAGAGGGTGCTCCGAGCTCTTTTCCCCAGAAGCGGCGATCTGCAGCAAATACTCCTCTGTCACACCGTTGGTGATGATAATATTTGTAACCTTAGGTTTTCCCTCCGTGATTGTCCCCGTTTTATCGAATACAATGGTTTTGACTTTATGTGCGGTTTCCAATGCTGCTCCACTTTTGATCAGAACGCCATATTCTGCACCCTTTCCTGTACCAACCATGATGGCTGTAGGGGTTGCCAGACCCAAAGCACAAGGACACGCAATGACCAGGACGGATATAAATATAGTCAAAGCAAATACTGCTGTTTCTCCCCCAAAGTAATACCACGCGAATGCTGATAAAACGGCGATCCCTATGACAACAGGTACAAAGTAACCGGAAATCACATCGGCCATTTTTGCAATGGGCGCTTTGGATCCTTGGGCATCCTCAACCAGCTTAATGATTTGTGCCAGCGCTGTATCTTTCCCCACTTTCGTTGCCTGATATTTTATGGCACCGTTCTTATTAATACTTGCTCCTATGATATTGTCACCGGCGTTTTTTTCCACCGGTATGCTTTCTCCGGTAAGCATGGATTCATCCACTGAAGTGGAACCTTCCATCACCTTTCCATCTACAGGCATCTTTTCCCCGGGTTTTACTGATATAATATCCCCAACTTCAACATATTCAATGGGTGTCGAAATCTCTATCCCGTCCCGGATAACGATTGCTGTCTTTGGTGCCAGTCCCATAAGTTTTTTGATCGCCTCAGAGGTTTTTCCCTTCGTCACTGCTTCCAGATATTTTCCCAGGGTAATCAGTGTCAAAATGACACCTGCCGCTTCAAAATACAAATCATAAGCATAATCGACATTTCCATTAAAAATCTGGACAATAGCAAATATTCCGTAAAGGAATGCTGCTGAAGTACCCATGGCAATAAGGGAGTCCATGTTTGGACTTCGCCTGATCAGTGAATTAAAACCCTTTGTAAAAAATTTGTACCCTGCTATCATGGAAGGAAGTACCAATAACAGCTGTATGATTGCAAAATTTCCGGGATTGATCATGGGATCGATCAAAACTGGCAGTTTAAAGCCTAAAGGTTCACCGAACATGTGCCCCATGGTAATGATGAGCAGGGGAAGTGTGAAGACTGCAGAAACCACGAATTTTCTCCACAATACCTTCATATCCTTTTCCTTTTTTTCTTTATCCTCATCCACAGTGGTTTCTTCCTCTACAACCTTGTACCCTGCCTTTTCCACGGCTTTCAGGATGTCCAGAACTCTGATTTTAGCAGGATCATAACTGACATTCAATTTCTCCGCGGCATAATTTACATTGGCTTCCGTAATCCCTTCAAGTTTTTTTGCAGCTCTTTCCACAGCCTTAGCGCAGGCTGCGCAAGTCATTCCTTCTATCTTAAGACTTTTATCCAAAATATTCCCTCATTTCACTGTTTATTTATCTTAATAGTCTGACTACTTTTTTCCGTATTTCTTTTTTTTGAAGCATTTCCTTTTCTGTTCAGATCACAACAGTCAAGTTTACTATTTCCAAAGGACTTTTTATTGGCTTCTTCAATTTTTCCTAAATACTTTTTTAACCATTTGAACACTTTTTTCCTCCTCCATATACTTCTGAACAAGTTCATTCCCTACCTCCACGGGGAGGGGTGTACATGCAAATATCTTAATAAAAACCTGTGTAGATTTTATGAAGAAAAAAAGAAGAACCTGGGCTTTCCTAAAAAAGTCCGGGTTCTTCCTATACCATCTTCTATTATTTTTTAATTTGTATTATTTGACCCAGCTTTGTGCTATTTTTATACCTTCTGCAGCATTCGTGGTAAATGCGTCCGCTCCGATGTGCTCGCAAGCTTCCTTAGTAACTGGATTTCCACCAATGATGATTTTTACAGAGTCACGAAGCCCTGCTTCCTTAAGTCCGTCTACAGTGTCTTTCATGGCTTCCAGGGCTAAGGTCAAAACGCCGCTCATCCCCACGATATTTGGTTTTACTTCCTTTACTTTGTCTATAAACGCTTGTACTGGCTGGTCGATTCCTAAATCATAGACTTCGAAGCCTGCTGCATCAGCCATGCTTTTGAAAATGTTTTTACCAATGTCATGAAGGTCGCCATGAACGGTTCCAATAACGATGCTTCCGACTTTTGCAGTGCTTCCTGAACCGATGACAGGTTTTAACAAGTCGATGGCTTCTGTTAATAGTTCTCCGGCAAAGATTAAATCTCCTACAAAATATTCTCCGCTTTCAAACAGATCTCCTACCATGGCCATGCCTTCCTGGCATGCTCCAACTACCTTTTGCGCATCTTCTTCTGTTGGGTTGCTTGCTACGAAATCGTTTAACAATTCCAAAACCTTATCCTCTTCTAGCTCACCAACAGCTGTTGTTATCGCTTTCAAATCTGCCATATCATTTCCTCCTTAAATTGTATATACATGTATAGTTTTCTTCCTTGCATTGATAATATCACGACCTATTATTATACGTCAACTATTATTTACAATTATTTGATCCTTCTGAAATTTATATACACACATCCCATTGTTTCTCTCAAAAGCTTACTTTTCTTCTCTATAAAAAAAGCCCGGTCTAAAGTTAACCACTCTAAACCGGGCTGCTGAAACTAATAAATTTATTGTTAGAGCAGAAACAATGCCACGATGAACATTGCAAGAAATCCTGCCATAACCGGTAATATATTTTTCTTTGCTAATTCTAAAGGATTGACATTGCAAATTGCTGCCACTGGAATGATTGCCCATGGAATAATCGTTCCGCCGCCTACCCAGATCGTCGTAAGCTGTCCCATGCCGGCCAATACCTCTTTATTAATATCTATCGCATTGGAGAATGTCTGAGCAAGGGATCCGATGAGAGGAAGGCCTGAAAAGCCTGAACCATCAAGACCAGTAATTCCTCCGATAAGCATTTGCATCAGCGCAACAGGAAATTTCGACAATGCGATATTATCCGCCAGGTAGAGCCCAAGATCCGACAATAACCCGGTGGCGTCGGGGCCTAGAATGTTCTTTGCCATTCCTTCACTCCCCAGGAAGAAGAATGCCCCAATGATAATAACCGGAGCAAAAATCCTGATACCGAAAACAAAACCTTCTTTAATATAATCTGTGATTTTTTCAAGACAATTGACCGGATTATGCTGGACGATAGCAACAAAGCACATGATCAGTACCGCCGTTCCTCCAACAAGAGCTGTCGCATCGCCACCTTTTAGCTTCAATGTATACATAACAGCGATATCCACGATAAAAGCAAGGGGTGTCACAATGGATACCAGATAAACTCCAAAGCCGTATTTAGGTTTTTCACGGGTTTCCAATAAAGGCTCAGCGATCTCTCCCTTTAAAAGTTTGGTTTCTTTTCTCATCATAAAATAACTGACACCCACGGTAACAACACTCATGGTTAACCACAAAGGAAAACTGGCTTTGCTTAAAATCAAAGAATCACCAATTCCTGCCGCTTTAGCTGTAATGGAAGGCGCACCCTGAATGAAATAATCGCTGGAAAGTGCAATGCCATGTCCAAAGATATTCATTGCAACGGCAGCCCATATCGCCGGAAGTCCTGCTTTCAGAGCTGCTGGAAGCATGATTGCTCCCACAAGGGCTACCGCAGGTGATGGCCAGATGAACCATGAAAAAAACAGCATGATAAATCCTAACCCGAAAAAAGCGATGGTTGGACTGATCATTAATTTTTTGATGGGAAGCATAATCAACTCATCCGCTCCAATATCCCGAAGTGCGTGAGACATGGCGATAACCAACGAAATGACAAGAATGATCCCCCAAAATTCATTTCCAGAAGTAATCAGAGAGTTGAAGACAACTTGGACTCCCTTCACAATGCTTCCTGAGTACATATAGCCAATAATAAATATTCCAAGGATGCAAGGCAATACGGTATCCTTTCTAAATCCCATTGTAACAATGATGACCAGCATGATAAGAAAGTATGCAAAATGCAAAGATGTTAATTCTAACACAAAATTTCCTCCTCGATTATTGCCTGATATAGCGATTGTTTATCCTATGAAACGATGTTTCTATCAAATATCTCTGTCAATCCCTGAGCTTCAACTCGCTCCTTTATTTCCTGGACATTCGTTGAATACAAATTCAACGCTTTCATTCGATCAAAATATACTGAACCTGAGAAAGTATATTTCTTCCCCATACCTTCTTCCGTGCTCATGGCTTCCTTCACATAAGCGATGGCATCTCCTATTACCAACTCTCCTGGCAATTCCAACGATACGATCCCCATACTAAACCGTACACAGTTATGACCTGCCAGCACGCCAGACACGATGGCTTCTGTATGCCCCACAAGAAGACCTGCCTTTTCTCCTGCACAGAAGAGATTTTCAACCCCTAGTACCTTAAGAGAGTTGTCTCTCGGCGCCATGCTGAAATACCTCATGGAATTTCCTTTGCCACCTGAATAGGGATCTTCATAGCGGGCATTTTCAAAACCAGGTATTTTCCGAAGTCGTTCAAGACTGAAAAATGGCGACATAAGTTTTGCATGTCCAGTATCCAGCAAAATAATATTATCTTTAAAGGCATCCAATGCATACTGCTGGCAGGCTTTAACGCCAAGGTGATCTTCAATCAATTCCTCTGGTATTGGAATAACGGATACACCTCTCGTGCTTAGTTCATCCTGAATTTCCTGAGCCAGGGATTCTTTATACAGCTTACAGGAACCGCTCATCGCTCCAATACTGCCATTCGCTTTTTTACCAATCATTTCTTCGATCCCGGCTAATCCGGCTACACTGACTCTGCCTCCAAAGCTAGGGCATCGCAGGACGCACATGGCACAGCCATTTCCGTATTTAATGCAGTTGTTCATGGGACCCGCTGTACCTGTTGCATCAACAAATCCATCTCCTTCAAATATGCGTCCCTGTTCATCTCTTACGGATCTGATTGCTTTACCGTCCATTGTCGTATGGGTTATCCTTGCTTCAAAAACGATATCGACTCCCAGCTTTTCAAGGTGTTTTTGAACTTCAACAGGTGTTTTCGCAATATCGTAGAGGCTTGCATGCTTGTGACCTGGAAATTCAATATTGCTATGTCTGGCTGTTCCATCGCATATGCGCAATAGGTCTCCCCCACCCATCGCGATCATTTCCTCCGTCGCAGTGAATCTTCCATTGTTTCTCATAATGCCGCCTACAAGACCTGTTCCCAGCAGCATGTCTGTTCTTTCCAATAATGTTACCTGAGCGCCGGCTTTCGCAGCTCCTAATGCTGCAGCACAACCAGCCCAGCCACCGCCTATGATGATTATTTTTGGCATATTATTCCTCCTGATTTAATGAAAAGTGTTTTACAAGAATAGCGTCGACCACGCGTTATTCAAGTAGACTAAGAAAGTTTGGTCCCAGCGAGCTAGTCGAACTTTCCTAGTCTACAAAAAACAGGCAATTGACTTTGAGCGCCAATTGCCTGTTTCACAATGTTTTTATGTGACCAAACAGATAGCACTCCACCATTCCTCTGGTGACAATTACAAAATTATTAATTTTGTAATCAGAAATGAATTTCAGAGTCTATCCATCCTTCGGTACTATCCCCTTTCGCCAGGTTTAATCGATCTCTCTGAAGTCTCCGCCTGGTTACTCTTGTCAAGTACGCCTCTATCATGAAAATGTAATGTTAATTCCGAGCAAGAATAGCGTCTACGACGCGTTATTCAAGTAGACTGGGAAAGTTTGGACCCCAGTGAGCTAGTTGAACTTTCCTAGTCTAAAATAATATCATATCCTGTAGACAAGTGTCAATCTGGTATGGATCTATTGGGTTCTATCATATTTTCAACATTGAATTTCTGTAAATTTCATCCTTCTCTCCGGTCGTGAGAAATTTTTCAGTCAGATATGCGATCACACCTATCCCTGCGATATCCATAACGAGCCTTAACAGGGTGAACTTCGGTCCCATTGCAGAAGCTTCAAAAAGGAGAAGAGGTATTTTTGTTGTAGACCAGGCTCCCATCATGATGAAGACATTTGAAAGCTTGCTGCCCTTCTTTAAAAGCACACCCGCCACAGGAAATGCCCCATATAAGGGACCTGCGGCTGCTGATCCGATAAAAAATCCTAAAAGCACACCAACAATTCCCGAACCTTCACCCATATATTTCACCATGGCTTCTCTGCTTACCCAGACATCCAGCAGCCCCAACAAAATAAATATTGGCGGGATCACAGAGAGCATCTCCAGGGTATTTTTCCAGGTCAAATCCAGAGATTTCAACCCGATTTCCGGTTTGATCACTGCTAGAAGAATATTCAGTAGAAAGAGAATCATAAATACACGGTACCTTTTTAATATTTCCGGCAATCCTTTCTTCACATGAACACCCCCATTCCAAAGGCTACCATTAAGGAAAATATAAATGCAAACAGATTCCTAAGTATCGCTGCTTTCTTCCCAAAATATTTTATTTCCAATGGAATCGTGATGATCCCTACCATCATAAGCGTTGAAATAAATGCCGCGATCTGCATATATCCTGCTCCTCCTTTAAGAAGCGCAGCTGCAAGAGGAAATGCGACAAATCCTGGTATCAAGGTTACTGATCCGATCAATGCTGCAAGGATGACACCTCCCCAGCCAGATTCATTTCCCAGGAGATTTGATATTTGTGCAGGTGAGAGTACGGTTAGCATCACACCAATGATAATAATGATGGATAAAAACTGAGGCATAATATTCTCAAAAGCTTTCCAGGCTTTTGACAATGCCTTTTTCGTTTTTTCTTTACTTTTATAGAATGATAAAAGAAGCGCTGATATGGATACGACATAAAATATTTCGGTCATTTATAATTCTCCTCCTATTCTAATATACCCCCATTGGGTATATTAGAATATTATCCTTTCTCTTGTCGGAAGTCAATATCATCTAACCTTATTAATCTAAAAAGTTTAGTTTTTCAAAACCGTTCCCTTCAAAACACAGGAGATTTTCCGGTTTTCAAGAATGATTCCCCATTTTGTAGTATAATATGATCAGAATCCATTTATGAATAAGAAGAAAAGAGGATATTATTATGATCACAGCATATTTAGCAGGCATTCCAAGCGGTGTCGAAGGGGAAGATATTGAAATCCGATATAGTATCAATGACGATAATGGGATTTTATGCAAAAAATCTTTTTATAAGGATTATGTAAAACCTGTACTTGTCAGTTTAAAAGCAATGGGTGCGCTTTGTGAAGAATTGAAGAATTACGATACGGATGACATCACCATCTTGATCAATGACGCCGCTTTAAATGAACTCATCAAAGGGACGTCAACCACCTCCAACAAAGAAGTTCTCAGACTGTCAAGCATGGTCAGAAGAAAGCTGCAGAATTTTTCACATGAAATAACCGTTAAAGATGTCAGCATAAACTCCAGTGAAATCATGCTATGGAGCGAAGCCCTGACAAGATAGATGGGGCATTACTGAAATAATTAATGAAATCAGGAGGTATATTATGAACAAGAAATATATTTGGATACTTGTACTGTTAATTTTGACATTTTCTCCAATTACGGTTTTAGCCGATGCAGCCGTGGGGGACGTGATCGTTAGTTTAGGCGAGAATTTATCGGACAGTCAGAAGGCTGCCATATTAGAGGAATTCTCCCCACCGGAGGGCGCACTTCAGATCACTACATCCAACGCGGAGGAACATCAATACCTGGATGGTGTGATTCCATCCGCTCAGATTGGCACCAAGGCATTATCTTCTGTCATGGTCACCTTCACAGAGGAAGGCAGCGGTGTTTCCGTTGTTACCAGCAATATCAATTATATTACGGAACAAACTTACACCAATGCGCTGATCACTGCAGGCATTGAAAATGCGGATATCAGGATCACAGCTCCTTTTGAAGTGTCTGGAACCGCCGCACTGACAGGTATTATGAAGGCATATGAAATTTCCACTGGAGAAAAAATCAGTGAGGATGTAAAAAAAGTCGCCAATGAAGAAATGGTTACTTCCGCCCAACTGGGAGAAGAAATCGGTGATGAGAAAGCAAATGACATCATCAACGAAATCAAGAAACAGATCGCCGACCAAAATCCTAAGACCACTGAGGAAATCAGGAATATCATTATTAATGTCGTGAATAATTTCAACATTGATCTTTCTCAAGAGCAAATCGATAAACTTGTCTCCTTATTTGACAAAATGAAAGATTTGGATATTGACTGGGATGGAATGAAGAATCAAATCGAAGGGCTGAAAGACAAAGCCTCAGATTACGCAGCTTCCGACGAAGGAAAATCCTTATTAAAGGGCCTTCAGGATTTTTTCAACAATTTGATGGAATGGATCAAATCTTTGCTCAAATAAGCTTAACAACGAAAAATACCGAAACGCTCAACACATGGCTTTTATCCATTTGTTGGGCGTTATTTTGTATCTGGTATTTCCTCCAGGCATGTGATGTGCAAAGGAATCATGCATGATATAATGGTTGTAAATACAAGGAATATCCCAGAGGGGGACAGATCTCATGAAAGATTATTTATCCGTAAGTGAAATGGCGGAAATACACAACATCTCCAGACAGACGTTGATTTATTACGATAAAATCGGTTTATTCACACCTGTGCAAATTGACTCCAAGGGCTATCGATATTACAGCCCTTACCAAATTCCATTTCTTAGAGAGATCTGCTTTTTAAAATCGGTAGGTATCAAGCTGGATGATATCAAAGATCATATCAAAAATCGGAATCTTACCACTTCCATCTCCTTACTGGAATATCATAAAGACATTATGGATAAAGAAATAAGCCGCTTGGCCTCTATCCAGGAAGCCATCCAGGACAGGATAAACTTATATACAAGCGCTGATCTTTATAAAGAGGAACTCTATATACCCAGCCTGGAGGTATTTCCTGAGCGGAAGGTCATCTTCTTCCCTTTTGCAAACAAAATCTGCCGCGAAGAACTCCACCTGACCCTTATGCAGGCATGGAATACCCTGATAAATCATGGATTGCTTCCTTCTGAAGGTTTCGGAACGATCATATTGAAGACTTCCCTGGAAAAAGATAATATTTTTGAAGGTGCCGGATCTTATGTGACCCTGCCTGCGTCGGCTTCACTAACTGAAAATGTTATTACCCTTCCTGCCGGGCAGTATGTCTGTATGTATAAATACGGGATGCCTTATGAGTCAGATTTTCTTTTTCACCTTATGGATTGGATCAAAAGCAACAATTACCGGATTACAGGGGATATCATCGACGCCTGTTTACTGGACACCACTTTTTATGAAGAAAAAAACAGTGTGGACTTTGCTCAGCTGCAAATTCCCATTGAAAAAATAAAATAAATTTCAATAAACTCTTGACTGTATAGTTGGTATATACATTATCATGTATTCAATCACTTATTGTGAAATGTGATTTGGCTCCCTTGGTTATGAAAATCAAACGGGTTGCTAAATTAGTCAGATATATGGAGGAATGGATATGTCAAAAGAAAAAATACAGGTATTCGATTTGCGTTCTGCCTTAGAACTATTGAAAAATGTCCCCGGACAATTGATTGAAACTGATGAACCGGTAGATCCCCACGCGCAGTTATCAGGGGTATACCGTTATATCGGCGCAGGGGGAACCGTCATGCGACCTACACGTATTGGTCCAGCGATGATATTTAATAGCATCAAAGGCCATGAAGATGCAAGGATCGTTATTGGGCTTTTAGCCAGTCGCGCAAGGGTAGGTTTGCTTCTTGATGCCCGTCCTGAAAAACTCGGCCACCTTTTAAATGAGGCTGTTAAAAACCCGATTTTGCCTGTTGTAATTAAAGGCAAACCCAAGTGTCAGGAGGTCGTGCATTATGCTGACGAGCCAGGTTTTGATATCAGAAAATTAGTTCCTGCGCCCACAAATACAGAAGAAGATGCTGGTCCATATATTACCATGGGCATGTGTTATGCCTCTGACACAGAAACTGGAGAATCCGATGTTACGATCCATCGTTTATGCCTGCAAAGCAAGGATGAGCTTTCCATGTTTTTTACCCCTGGTGCCCGTCATTTAGGCGTATTTCGGGAAAAAGCGGAAAAACTGGGAAAACCATTGCCAATATCCATCAGTATCGGTGTTGATCCGGCAATCGAAGTCGCATCCTGTTTTGAACCGCCTACAACTCCCATAGGTTTTGATGAACTGAGCATCGCAGGAGCTATCCGGAACCGGGCAGTTGAATTGACCCCTTGTCTTACCATCAATGAGAAAGCCATTGCAAATGCGGAATACGTCATCGAAGGCGAACTATTGCCAGGAAATTATGTCCGAGAGGATCAAAACACCAATACAGGAAAGGCCATGCCGGAATTCCCAGGTTATACTGGGGAAGCTGCCCGTAAAGTACCGCTGATCAAGGTCAAAGCTGTTACCCATCGTTTCAATCCCATCATGCAGACCATCATCGGCCCCAGTGAAGAGCATGTCAACCTGGCAGGGATCCCCACCGAAGCCAGCATCCTTCAAATGGTTGAGAGAGCCATGCCTGGCAAACTAGTCAATGTCTATGCCCATACCTCCGGAGGAGGAAAGTATATGGCTGTTTTGCAATTCAGGAAACTTCGCCACAGCGATGAAGGCAGGCAGCGACAGGCGGCACTTCTGGCATTTGCAGCATTCTCTGAACTTAAGCATGTCATATTAGTGGATGAAGATGTGGATCCTTTCGACAGCAATGATGTCATGTGGGCACTGAACACCCGCTACCAGGGGGATATCGACACCGTGTTCATTCCCGGAGTACGCTGTCATCCACTGGATCCTACCCAAAATCCTGCTTACAATCCGCTGCTCAGAGACAAGGGAATGACCTGCAAGGTGATCTTTGACTGCACGGTACCCTACCATTTAAAAGAGCAGTTCCAGCGGTCGAAATTCATGGAGGTAGACCCCCGCAGATTCGCTCCGGACCTGTTTAAATAATCGGAAGTTGTTTTATATTTTAATCAAAAATAGGGGGGGCTAAGAAAGTGACTGAAATCAATACGGAAAAGGGCAGGATGAAAATCAATATAAAAGTAATTCCTTTGGGTGATGACCTCTGTGTAATCATTTCTGGGGGAACCCGCCCCCATATTGGCTGCGTGACCTCAAGTGTCCCCCGTCCAAGTCTTTCGGACCCTGAACAAATCAGTGCCACCACCTCTGTCCTGAATCTGGTGGGACACAAGGATGACGATGCTGCAAGATATGTATCCCATGCGCTGTCAGCCTGTTTGAATAAGAATGTGTCGGTTGTCTGCGGCGTTCACGTTGACAACATAACTAGTGAAGAAATCGAGGATGTCCAAAACCTTCTGAAGGATGCTGTCTTTAAAATAATTAAACTATTTTAAATATTATGCGCGTATAACCGTGCATTTTTGGAACAATCATGATAATATAATATTTAGCGAGCACATAATTTTCAGATTTTTTTTAAATTTAAGGAGGAATGAAAATGTAAAAGGGCGGTTATACGGGTAAGGTTCTAAGAATTAACCTTACAACAAAAGAAATCAAGGTCGAGGAACTTCCGGAGCAAATTGCAAAGGATTACATCGGAGGAACGGGCTTCGGAATCAAATATCTTTACGATGAAGTACCTGGCGACACCGATCCATTGGGAGAATCCAATAAGCTTATTTTTGCATCTGGTCCATTAAGCGGAACGTCAGCTCCATGCGCCAGCAGAATGTCCGTCACCACAAAATCTCCTCTCACATGCGCGATTGGCATAGCGTTATCGGGCGGATATTTCCCAGTTGAGCTGAAATTTGCAGGTTATGATGTGCTGATCATAGAAGGCAAATCGGAAGAGCCTATGTATATATGGATCAAGGATGACAAGGTCAGCATCCGAAAAGCAGACAAGCTTTGGGGGATGAATACACTCGATACGCAAATTGTCCTTAAGCAAGAGCTTAACGAACAAGCGGCAAGGATCGCATGCATTGGACCAGCAGGTGAAAATCTGTCAAAAATGGCTGCGATCATCAATGAAAGAAGAGCTTTTGGACGAAAAGGTGTTGGAGCTGTCATGGGCTCTAAAAACCTTAAGGCTATCGCGATCAGAGGGACAAATGAGTTTTCAGTAGCTAATCCTGAAGCATTCAAGAAAGCCAGATCTGTAATGCTTGGGGCAATGAAGGAAAGTCCGGTTCTTTATTCTGAGTTTTCAAAACTTGGCACACCAATGGTAGTAGAGGCAACTTCAGCCATGGGCATGTTCCCTTCAGAAAATTACAGGACAACCGGAGAAAAAAGCTACGTCGAAAATCTTGGGGTAGCCTCCAGCATTGAACGCACCAGCGGCAATGAGCATTGCTACGGCTGTCCTGTAGGATGTACCCAGCTTAAAATCGCCAGAGGAAGTTCAAAGTATGTTGGTGCCATGTCTGACCCTGAATACGAAACCTACTACAGCTTTGGAAGCCAGACAGGTGTACAGGATCATGACAGTATTATCTACGCCGATCATCTCTGCGATAAGTACGGGCTGGATACCATGTCCGTTGGGGTAACCATCGGTTTCGCCATGGAGCTATTTGAAAACGGCTTGCTGACCCTGGAAGATACCAATGGAATGGAACTAAAATTTGGAAACCACCAGGTCATGACAGATTTGATCACAGAAATTGCCTTCAGACGCGAAGGCATAGGACAGCTTCTTTGCGACGGCACCAAGGTGCTGGCTGAAAAAATCGATCAGGGCTGCGAGAAATATGTCATGCATGTAAAGGGTCTTGAGTTTCCTGCCTATGACCCCAGAGGCGCAAAAGCCCACGGGTTGAATTTCGTTACAGCATATACCGGCGCCGACCACAACAGAGGCTACGCACCTCAGGAAATATTCGGAGCTCCAATTCCTAAACCTTATGACAGGTTTACCCCTGAAGGAAAAGGCTGGCTGACAAAATGGAATCAGGATGTGCGATGTGCCACTGCAGACTGTCCTACTATGTGCGGCTTCCTTATCGACATGGCGCTTCCTCATATAGCCGAGGAGAACACCGCTGCCATGGTAAGCAGCGTGACTGGGTTAAGCCTGACCAAAGAAGATGTCTATAAAGTTCGTGAAAGGGTCAATAATTTAGCCAAAACCTTCAATATTACTGCAGGCTTTACAAGAGCAGACGATACCTTCCCTGAAAGAATTCTGACTGAGCCGATAAAAGAGGGTGCTTCCAAGGGCCATTACGTCAGCCAGGACGAGCTGAACATGATGCTTGATGATTATTATGAAGCAAGGAACTGGACAAAGGAGGGTATTCCCACCCTTGAGAAATTGACAGAGTTAGGTCTTGAAGATGTTGCCCAGATGCTCTCTAAATTAGGAAAGCTTTAAGGATCGTATTGAATGACTGAGGTAAAAGTAAAAACCATTTTCAGCCTGATCGAACTTGTAGGAGGTCACAGAGAACAGACCATCAGTTTTGAAACCGGCGAGACCGTCTCAGCACTCATAGCAGAGCTATTAGGGCTATACGGCGACGATCTCAGGCGCAGGCTCTTTGATGAAACCGGCAAGGTGAAGCATGGGATTGCCCTGTTTTTAAACGGAAGAAACATCTTTGCTCTTGAAGGTCTGGAGACTAAAATTAATAATGGTGACGAGTTTTTAATGTTCCCGCCAGTCGGCGGGGGGTAACGCAAAATCCGCTGGGATATTCCCAGCGGATTTTTTTGTTCCATCCTTTACATGGTAAGTTCTGTTCTTTTTATCAGGTCGTCCTGAAGTTCTTTATATAATTCTACGAAGTATGCGCTGAACCCGGCAATACGTATGACCAGATCTTTATACTTTTCCGGTTCCTGCTGTGCAGCCCTTAAGGTATCTGCCCCTACCACATTGTATTGCAGGTGCATCCCGTCATTTTCAAAGAAGGTTTCAACCAGATGTCTTAGTTTTTCTGTCCCCTCTTCCCCTGCCACAGCTTTGGGATGGAATTTCATATTCAAGAGTGTTCCATTGGCATTGTTCACATGGTTGATCCTCGCAACTGAATTAAGCACTGCAGAGGGACCTTTTTTGTCAACTCCCTGCATGGGAGATATTCCATCTGCCAGGGGATCCCCTGTTCTTCTTCCATCGGGCGTTGCAAAGGTCCATTTCCCGAAAACGATATGTACGGACACAGGATATAAACCGGCTCTGTAGGTGCCTCTTGGGCCTGTAGACTCGTTTACCCTGTTGGAGAAGGCATCCATTGCCCAGCTGGTCAAATCGTCTGCGTAAGGATCATCGTTTCCATATCGGGGAACGCTATTCATGATATCCTGCTGCATGATTTCGTAACCTTCCCAGTTCGCCATCATGGCATCGTGCAACTCTTTTGCCGTATATTTTTTCGTATCATATACGAGATATTTTATGGCACTCAAGCTGTCCCCTACATTGGCACAGCCAATACCAGCTATCCCCGAAGAGTTGTATTTTGAACCTCCCCAGACAACATCCGCTCCATTTTCCATACAACCGTCCATGGTTGCTGATGCGATAGGGATGGGCATGATCTCCGATACCACCAACTCATAGAAGTTGGTCAGGGTAACATGCCAGTCTACGAAGAAGTTGATCTGCTTCACATAAGCTTCCTGGACCTGTTCAAAGTTTTCAAAATCATAAAGATACCCAGTAGGAAGCCCTACTTGTTTTCCGGTGAAAGGACTGATCCCATTATTTATGGCCAACACCAGCGCATTGGCGATATTCCAGAAAGTCTCTCGTCCTGTTCCTCCACAAGCTGGATACTCATTTCCGGATCCGGCAGGTTCAACGCAGCCTATTATGCAGTAGTCTCTTGCATCCTCAAGAGAGAAGCCTTTTGCCAGGAGTGATGGGATGATCACATTGTCATTTTGCAGGGTCGGTATGCCGCCCACACGTTTGGTTGTTTCAATTGCGGCTTCCCAGAGTTCGTCAGGCGTGCCATCATGGACTCTCACGGATAAAGGAGGCTCGTGGATATAAAGTCTTGCTGCTACCTGGAGCATGAGGTAGGATACAGGATTGGTAGCATCTTTCCCTTCCTTCGTCTGTCCACCTAAGGACATATGCTGTCCGGATGAATACCCCCCTGCATTTAAAGCTCCGCCAACGCTTTTCAGTTTGTTCGTGTCGGAGATTTTCAGGAACATGCAGTCGAGAACTTCCTGGGCTTCGTCCAGGGTGGTCCTTCCTGCTGCCAGGTCCGCTTCTAAAAACGGCCATGTGTACTGATCAAAACGACCGATGGTCAAGCCGTGCATATTGCCGTCAAGAGATAACAGCAGCTGATACAGGTATGTGGCTTGTACGGCTTCGGCAAAGGTGCGGCAGGGATTTTCCATGATCCAATCCAGCGAATCCGCCATTTTCATAAGCTCCGCTTTTCTTCCCTGGGTGGCTGTCTCCGCTTTTTCTCGGCATAGTGCGGCATATCTTTTGGAAAGCAAAATGGCAGCGTCGCAAACGATGGTGATGGCACGGTAAAAAGTATATTTTTTGGCATCTGTACCGAATATTTTGCCTTCCATACCGGCCATCTTATCAAGAGCTTCCTGCTTAATGGCTTTGAACCCTTTGGTACAGACTTTATCATAATTGGCATTGAAGTGTCCGGTAGGACCATCGGAATTATCAAGTCCTGCACCCATAAAGGTTGTGACCCCGTTGCCCATAATGCTTGCATATCCATCCGGGATGATTTTACTCATCCGGGCAGACACGGAATGGGTTTTCCAGAATTCTTCTATGCTAAAGAAATACTCTTTATCTTCAGGAAGCAGCTCAAAGCCTTCTTCCACTTCATTTCTTTTTTCAAAAACGCCTGATCTCAATTCATCGAAAAACCAGCTTACCCCATACTCAGGAAACATTATCGCTCCCCTGTAGTTTTTAGCCATATTTCCAACGATAAGTTCATTCTCTTCCACCCTCACGGTCATCTTGCTGCATACCTCGTATAAGGTTTTTGCTCTCTTCATGATCCCCATTTCATCATCACTCATTCTGTAGAAATCTGTGACGATCTTTGCCCTTTCACTGTCAAGACGAGGATAGGTAGTCCTGTATCTTTCCTTAAGC
>JAAXUP010000004.1 GCA_013335935.1 Eubacteriaceae bacterium
ACCAAGTTTTGATTGAAAAATCTGTTCTTACAAATAAAAAACGTACCACTGCTTACTATGCGCATCCCTATAGTTCATGGGAAAGAGGCAGCAATGAAAACACGAATAAAATCATCAGACGATTTGTACCCAAAGGTTCAAATATCGGAAACTACAGCAAAAAAGCGATTAAACAAATCGAACAATGGATCAATAACTATCCACGCAAAATCTTAGGTTATCAGACTGCATCTGAAGTATACGAAGCAGCATAAGTAATGAATGAGAACACTATAATATTTATTTAAAAAAGTTGGACATTTAATATTGCACTTTTTATGACAAGGGACTAGCGACTATTGCCTTGACAGCGGTAGCAGATAACAATATAATGTATATGCTTCAGGTCTGTGGTTGAAAATCGATGCCAGTCGCAGGCGAAACGATCCACGTAAGGTACCTTAAAATAAGTGATGCTGAGCATGGTGCGGCTTAGAAGTAAGACCGGCCAGTATAAAGCTGAGAGAAGAAGTTGTGATGGAGATCCCTGAGCTAAACTTCCAGCCGGCGGGTGTGGGGGCAAAGACCAGGTCAGCTGAAGCAGATCCGATTGAATATTTTCAATCGGGTTTTTATTTTTATCCCGTATGTTTTCATTAAGGCGTGAGGGGTATAATATTAGAAATACACACAACTATATTTAAGCTAAAGGAGTTGTTATTTATGCGTGTAATAGTGTATGGAAAAAATGTTGACGTAACAGCAGGATTAAAGAGTATGCTGGACACAAAACTTGCCAAGTTTGACAAGTATTTCGATCCAGAAACTACTGAAGTGACCGCAACTTTAAGTACTCAAAAAGGAAAAAGGGGAGCGGCTAAACATATCCTGGAAGTGACTATAATACCTATTAACGGCACTATCCTAAGGGCTGAAGAGGCGACTGAAGACATGTACGCATCTATCGATATGGCGGTAGATACATTAGAAAGGCAGATGAGAAAGCACAAAACCAGGTTGGAGAAGAAGTTGAAAGATCATGCATCCATAAGGGTGGATTTATCTTCCATTACTCCTGAACCCAAATATGAAGAACCTAGTTTGGTCAAGACAAAAAGATTCCCTGTTAAACCCATGTCAAGTGAGGAGGCTACACTGCAAATGGACCTCTTGGGTCACAGCTTTTTCGTTTTCTTAAACAGCGAAACAGAAGAAGTGAACGTGGTCTATAAAAGAAAAGACGGCAATTACGGTTTAATAGAACCAGCCATATAAGAAAATAAAAACTGAATATGATTAATATCAAATCCCCTGCACTTATTTGCAGGGGATATTTATTTTAGATCAGGGAAATTTAAATAAACAATTTAAAGTTTATGATTAATTATGGTATAATAATAAATATTCATTATCTTAAATTTATATAACAATTTTCGTACTTTAATGTTAATATATAAATAATAGCCAAAATGGAGGTTTCGAGGATGACCACAGGAAAAGCCAGTATACAGGATATTGAAGGACTAATAAACAAAATCATCAGTGTTATCAATTCGAGAGTCGTCTCCAATAAAGACGACCAGATCATTGAAATTCATATTCTGGCCAGCAACCAGCGGTCAGCTAAACAAATCATCAGAGATGTGCAATCGGCACTCATGTCGCAATTCAATCTTAAGGTGGATCATAAGATCATAAGCATTGCTCAGGTATATGAGGAGTCAGAAAATTTCCTGAGTCCAAGACTGATGATAAAGTCCGTGGAATACACAAGTCTGGATATCACAGGCAGGGCGAAAGTGATCCTCGAATACGATGAACATCAGTTTATCGGTGAAGCGGAGGGTGTGCACTCCTCATCCCAGGCTCATCGACTTGTTGCCCAGGCAACTTTGAACGCAGTGGAATTATTCGTTCAGCATAATAAAAGATTTATTATTGAAGAAATCAAAGTGATCCCTATCGCTAATCGAAGCGTAGTAATATCCGGTATTTCTCTGGTCCATAACAATTCAGAGAAAATGCTGATTGGAAAGTGCATTGTTGAAAATGACATCAACAGTGCAATCACCAAATCGGTCCTCGACGCCATCAACAGGATGATCGAGGTCGCTTAATTTAGAAACTCGGCCGGTAAAAATGCAATGTTTTATATTCAAATCCATAAAAACAAGCGAAGCGGATTAAGATTGTTTACTAGCGAAAACAGTCCCATTATTAATAATAATAAGGGGGCACACACATGAAAGCTAAATTAATCCAAATATTAATGGTTGTTGTAACATTGGTAATGGCTGGTGGCGCAGGCTTTAAACTAATTTAATTAGTTAACCAGTAAAATTTTCGAAATTACCGGCCTTGTTTTATACTCTTGTGGAAGGAAATCAGCTTATATGAGTTCAATAAGTAAAGAGTTTAAGAATTTATTAGTATTCTTGGGTATTCTAAGCATTTCCTTGACCGCTTATATTTTTTTTAGATATCCTTTAAAATTTAATAGCGACTTCATGCTTTTCATCGTATTAACGATCATTGCAGAATCCCTGGTAATTGTCACCTCTACAAGAGGGGGAGTCACATTGGGATTTGGAGTAATCATTCCGGTAGCCATTATTTTTGGTCCCAAAGGAGCGATCATATGTGCTGCATTCGGAAATCTGTTATCAATCTATAAAGTGGATAACCAATACAAGCACTTATTTAACATCGATGTCCATAAGACCATTGGAAACTCAGCGAATTACATCATCAGCAGTGCAGTGAGTTCATTGTTTTATGTGATGATCAATGGCGAAATAGGAGTAACCAATATCTATAACTCCATGATTTTAATGCTTCTGACATCCTTGGTGTTTGTTGTGACAAATATGACCATCACAGGCTTTTTTATCATTAAACTCACCGACTACGATCCTAAGGATGTATTTAAAGAAAATTTCAGCGGCCTCATCCCTAATGTGCTGGGGGTTAGCGCAGTCAGTATAATCATCGTTATCGCATATATCAATTTTGGCGTTGAAGCAGTCCTTCTTCTCTTCTTCCCATATCTTCTTATCAGATATTCCTTCCAGCTTGTGTTCGATATGAGACAAGCATATATCAATACAATAAAGGCGCTGTCATCAGCATTGGAAGAGAAAGATCCTTACACACAAGGCCATTCAGAAAGAGTGGAAAAATATTCAGCTATTCTTGCCAAAGCCACAGGAAGAAAAATTGACATGCAACAGCTTCAATATGCTGCGATTTTCCACGATATCGGGAAAATTGGCATAATGGATACCATACTGAATAAGCCGGGAAAGCTTACCATTGAAGAGTTCGATGCCATTAAAGAACACCCTTCCAAAGGAGTCAGAATACTGGATAGTGTATCCTTCCTTAAGAAAGCAAATGAAATTATTGGTTCACACCATGAACATTATGATGGAACGGGGTATCCCAATGGCCTGAAAGGTGATGAAATTCCTTTCGAGTCAAGAATTATCACAGTTGCAGATATTTTCGATGCGGTTACCACGGACAGGCCTTACAGGGGAGCAATGACTGACCAGGAGGCTTTGGAAATCATCACACAAGAATCGGGACGAAAGCTTGACCCCTATTTAGTTGAGCGGTTTCTTACATTATATAACGAAGGTAGGTTTGCAGAATGATCGTAATAGGATTACTTTTAATAGCGATAGTTATAGGATATATTAGAAAAGGGAAAATCATGAATATTGCTCACCTCAGGATAAGGTTGGTGCCCTTGATGGTGCTTGCTTTTCTGCTGCAGGGAGCGATCTATGCGGGATATGCTTATGATATTGGAATAATTAAAGAGTATGATATTCTCCTTCATTTTGTCAGCTATATCATTTTATTTGCAGCATTGATGTCTAACTTTGAGAACAAATGGTTCATCCTCCTGACAATGGGGGTAATCATGAATTTTATTGTGATCTTTTTAAATGGCGGGAAGATGCCCGTATCTCTTACAGCAGCTGAAACTATTGGCATCACTGATGGTTTGCAGGAGCTCTTTCTTAAACGGGGTGGAACTCATCAGGAGCTAACCAATAGTACGATACTTTGGTATCTTGCGGATATCATTCCTGTGAAACTACCGGGAATATTATCGTTTTTCAATAATATATTAAGCGTTGGGGATTTGGTAATATACCTTGGCGCGATGGGCGTGATCCAGGGTGCCATGCTGGTGGATGAAGATTACTATGATGAATTAGGCGAACTGGAAGATGAAGATGTCTTTGCAAAAGCTTCACCAGAAGATGAACAATATAGAGATTATTTTGATGACAGTGAAGATTTGGACAACCGAAAAACAGCAAATGCTGGCCAAACCGTTACGGAAGAAACGATAGCTATCGGAAGCATCATAAAGAATCTTGAAATGACCGAAAACATGATGGAAGAAAATGAATACGAAGAGATTCACACTCAGGAAGCGGACATAGTAGTAAGTCTGGCTGAAGAGATCAACGAGCCAGATGAAGATATTGAAAAGACCCAGGTGATTCATAGGGATGCAATAAATTCAGCACTGACCAATCTGGAAGGTGCAGAAGAACCATTTGCGGAAACATATATGGCAATAGAGCCGGAGGCTGAAATACTTCAAGCGGAATTCATCCCAGATGAAACCACACCTGAAACTGAAGTTGTGGAGCTCCCTTTAGCTGAGGAGGCTGAACAGGAAGAGGGAATTCCTGAGCTCCTTCAGGAAGCGGAACATACTGAGGAATCCGAGGTGCCAATACCTGACGTTCCAAAAGAATTTGAAGCGGCTGCCATTGAACCGGAAGTGGTTCAATTAAACAAACCCATAGCAGCAGTTCCTGTTGATACCGTTCATCAATTTATCATCATCGACGGAAGAATCGTGGAAAATCCAAACTACCATAAAAAGTTCAGTGAGCTTGAAGCCGCTGAGAAAGCATCAGAGGAAGAGATGGAAGTGTTCGGCCCTGAAGAACTTGAAGTAGAAATTGAAGGCGCAGAAGTTTTAGAGGAGGATGTCCCCCAGAAGGAACTGGAGATCCCATTCAAATTCACTTCCATTGCAGATTTAAATGAAAATTTTACTGAAAAGCCAAAGGAAGACGGGAATCTGCTTCAGAGGATTTCAGACAGCGAACGTGTTGAGCTAATGAAGAAAATGCGTGAGAGAAAAGAAAATGGATACAGCCTTGAACAGGTGACTGTCGGAGATAAACAAATAAGTTTCTGGAAAAAAGACTTGTAGAGATACAAGTCTTTTTTATGAGTCGAAAACGCTGTTCTTGTGATATAATCTACCTTGTAGAAAAATTATAATCAACATATTATGTAAAACATTTGAGAGGTGAAGAAATTGTCTTTTTTTAAAAAAATATTTGGTGACTTTGATGACAGAGAAATCAAAAAACTTATGAAGACCGTTGAACAAATAGAAATGCTGGAAGAGGAAATCCAGCAGCTTGATGACGACAAGCTAAAGGCAAAAACTCAGGAATTCAAAGAGAGACTTGAAAAAGGAGAATCGGAAGATGAGCTCCTCACAGAAGCCTTCGCGGTGGTCCGGGAAGCCTCCTGGAGAGTGCTGAAAATGAAACATTTTCCTGTACAGCTTTTAGGCGGACTTGTACTCCATCAGGGAAGAATTTCCGAGATGAAGACAGGGGAAGGTAAAACCCTGATGGCCACACTTCCGGCATATCTGAACGCGTTGAGCGGCAAGGGTGTGCATGTGGTAACCGTCAATGATTATCTGGCACGTAGAGACAGCCAGTGGATGGGACAGATCTATAATTTCCTTGGACTTACTGTGGGACTGGTCGTCCATGGCATCAGCTTTCAAGAGAAAAAAGAGGCATACGGAGCCGATATCACCTATGGGACAAACAACGAGTATGGGTTTGATTATCTCCGGGACAACATGGTCATCCAAATCAGTCAAAGAGTACAAAGAGAGCTGAACTATGCCATCATCGATGAAGTCGACAGTATACTTATTGATGAGGCGAGAACGCCTCTGATTATTTCGGGAAGCGGAGAAAAAAGCACTAAGCTTTATAATCTCGTTGACCATTTTGTAAAAAAACTAAAAAATGAGCAGGATGTTTCGATAGACGAAAAAGCGAGTTCTGTCGTCCTTACGGATGAGGGTCTTGTAAAAGCCGAAAAAGCCTTTAATATCGAAAATCTGGCCGATATGGAAAACATGGAGCTTTCCCATCATATCAATCAGGCCATGCGGGCAATATTTATCATGAAAAGAGATAAGGATTATGTTGTTGCTGATGGACAGGTCATAATTGTTGACGAATTCACTGGAAGACTGATGCCTGGCAGAAGATATTCCAATGGACTGCATCAGGCAATCGAAGCCAAGGAGAATGTGAAAGTGGAAAGGGAGTCAAAAACCCTTGCTACCATCACCTTCCAGAATTATTTCAGAATGTATAAAAAGCTTTCCGGAATGACCGGTACCGCTAAGACGGAAGAAGATGAGTTTAAAACCATCTACAATATGGACGTCCTTGGCATTCCTACCAACCGGCCGATGATCAGGGAAGATTTAAGCGATGTCATCTATAAATCGGAAATGGGTAAGTTCAAAGCGGTGGTAGAGGAAATCGCAAGCCGTTATCAAACAGGCCAACCTGTGCTGGTTGGAACAATTTCCATCGAGAAATCAGAGGTCCTCAGCAGCATGCTTAAAAGGACAGGGATTCCCCATGAAGTGCTGAACGCAAAGTTTCATGAGAAGGAAGCTGAAATCATAAGCCAGGCTGGACAGAAAGGTCAGGTCACCATTTCCACCAATATGGCGGGAAGAGGTACGGACATCATCCTTGGGGAAGGCGTTAAGGAGCTGGGAGGATTACATATCATTGGCACGGAAAGGCATGAATCACGCCGTATCGATAACCAGCTTCGAGGCAGGGCAGGAAGGCAGGGAGATCCTGGTTCCACCCAGTTTTTTATCGCCCTGGAAGATGATATCATGAGGCTTTTCGGATCGGAAAAAATCATGGGACTTGTTGAGAATATCGGACTGGCAGAAGATATGCCCATTGAGACGAAAATTCTCACCAGGGGGATCGAAAATGCCCAGAAAAAAGTGGAGGGACGCAACTTCGATATCCGGAAGCATGTCCTTCAATATGATAATGTCATGAACAAGCAAAGGGAAATCATCTACTCCCAAAGAAAGAAAGTCCTGGAAGGCGGAGACATTCACGATCAGGTTCTGAAAATGTTTGAAAGTTTTGTAGAAGAATCCGTATCCATCTACACAGGAACCAGCGAATACGCCGAAGAGTGGGATTTTAAAGGTCTTGAAGAGCATTGCAGGAATTTATTCCTGGAGGACGGTCAGCTTGAGCTAAACCTTGAAGGGCTGACGAGGGATGCCCTTACGGATCTGCTTTATGACAAGGGAATCGCCATACTTGAAACAAAAGAAGCTGAAATCGGGAAAGAGCAGTACAGGGAGCTTGAAAGGGTAATCCTTCTAAGATTAGTCGACAGCCGATGGATGGATCATATCGATGATATGGAACAGCTTAAGCAGGGCATCGGCTTGAGGGCTTACGGCCAGATCGATCCGGTCATCGCTTATACCAATGAAGGTTTCACCATGTTCGAAGAAATGAACAGAAACATTCAGGATGATATGGTACGATATTTGTTTCATATGGAAATCAAGAAAGAACCCATCGAAGACAAAAGGGATGTCCTGGAGAATGTAACAACCAATAGGGATGAAGCTTCAAGAAAAGAACCGGTGATCAAAAAAGACAAGCCCGGAAGAAACGACCCATGCCCATGCGGAAGCGGGAAAAAATATAAAAAATGCCACGGTAAAACCGAATAAGAAGAGGTGATTAATAATGCTGGAACTGCAGGAATATACAAAGCTGCTTAAGGAACTTAGGGACAGGATCAATGAAATCGGTGATTCACTTTGACTTGGCTGGCCTGGAATTAAAATCAGAAGAGCTCAATGAAAAAGTGAACGATCCAAATTTCTGGAATAACCAGGAAAATGCCCAGATCGTGCTGAAAAAACAAAATGAAATCAAAGTCAGACTGAATAAGCACAATGAACTTTTAAAAAGACTTGACGATGCCGATGTTCTGGCGGAGATCCTGGCTGATGAAAGCGACGAGGATATGGCCGCTGAACTGATTGAAAGTGTGGATCAGCTGAGCAGGGAATGCGAAGCGTATGATCTGGAAATCATGCTCAGCGGGGAATATGACCATTCCAACGCCGTTCTTTCCATCCATCCCGGAGCTGGGGGAACGGAGTCCCAGGATTGGGCGGAAATGCTTCTCAGGATGTATATCCGTTGGGCTGAGAAGAAAAAATTCAAGGTTAAGACCCTGGAATACCAGCAGGGCGATGAAGCTGGAATAAAAAGTGTGACCCTCGCCATCGAGGGGCCAAATGCTTATGGATTCCTTAAAAGCGAAAAAGGGGTTCATCGTATGGTGAGGATATCACCCTTCGACTCTTCCGGGAGAAGGCATACGTCCTTCGCCTCCATAGATGTGACACCGGAAATTGATGATACCATCGTAGTGGATATCAATCCGGAGGATCTGAAGATCGATACCTACCGCGCTACCGGAGCAGGAGGCCAGCATATCAATACCACGGACTCTGCTGTAAGGATCACACATATACCCACAGGTGTCGTGGTGCAATGCCAGAATGAAAGATCCCAGCATAAAAACAAGGATACCGCCATGAAGCTTCTTATGGGTAAACTTATTGAACTCAAAGAGAGGGAACATAAAGAACGGATCGAGGATCTAAAGGGCGAGTATGGACAGATCGCCTGGGGAAGCCAGATCAGATCCTATGTTTTCCACCCCTACAATATGGTAAAAGATCACAGGACAAGTGCTGAAGTAGGCAATATTCAGAGTGTCATGGATGGAGATATCGATATTTTCATCAATGAATATCTGAAGCAAAATGCCGGATCGAAAGACGGAGAGGATTGATTTTGTGAAGCCGATCATAGGAATTGTGACAGAGTATCTAGGAGTAACCCATAAATATCCAGGGAACGATTATAATTTCATCGAGGAGAGTTATGTGGACAAGGTCCATAAAGGCGGGGGAATCCCCCTTCTTATACCCACTCGGCCATCCCTTTTGGAAGATGTACCGGAGCTTATTGAAAAGCTCGACGGGATAATCCTTTCGGGAGGAGTTGATGTACATCCTTCCTATTATGGAGAAGAGCCTATGCGTATGCTGGGCTATGTGGATGTTGTCAGAGATGAATTTGAAATTGCCTTGTTCAAGCAGGCTCTTGAAAGAAAAATTTCTGTTTTTGGGATATGCAGAGGCATGCAGCTGATGAATGTGGCTCTTGGGGGCACACTTTATCAGGATATTCCTACACAAATAGAGGAAAGCATACAGCATAATCAGATGACGAAAGGTCATATACCCAATCACTATGTTCATTTCGATGGGGAGTCATTCCTTCGGGAAATTTATGGTGAGAAAGGTTTTGTAAATTCCTTCCACCACCAGACCATAAAGGCTATCGCTGATGGTCTGGTTCCTACGGGATGGTCGAAGGACAGGATCATTGAAGCTGTAGAATATAAAGGGAACAGCAATGTTTTTGGCGTCCAGTGGCATCCTGAACTTACGGATGACAAGGAGTCATTTGAGTTATTTAAATATTTCATTCAAAACATTGAATGTAAGGAGTGCAGGGTTTGAGCAATCTAATCATTAAAAGGCTTGCAGAGGAGTTAAACGTTAAAATTTCACAGGTAAAAACCGCTGTGGAGCTAATCGATGAAGGGAATACCATTCCTTTTATCGCAAGATACCGGAAAGAGGCAACGGAAAATCTGGATGACGTCGTCCTGAGGGATCTTAATGAGCGCCTGGCATACCTGAGAAACCTTGAAAAAAGAAAAGAAGAAGTCATCAGACTGATCGAAGAACAAGGAAAATTGACAGATGAACTCAAGAAAAGCATCAGTCAGTCCATGATTCTGCAGGAAGTGGAAGACCTGTATTTGCCTTACAGGCAGAAAAGGAAGACGAGGGCCTCTATTGCCAGGGAGAGAGGACTGGAACCTCTAGCTGATTTGATTTATAAAAATGCCCATAAGGATTCATTGATCCTGCTGGAAGCAGAGAAATTCATCATCCCTGAAATGGGAGTGGAAGATGCTGATTCTGCAGTCCAGGGCGCTATGGACATTATTTCGGAAAATATTTCAGACAATGCCTTGTTTCGAAAAAAGATCAGGGAAATGATCACCAATCAGGGAATCATTGAAACGAAAGATACGAAAAATAAATCGGAAGATGCGGCTGCCTTCGAAATGTATTTTGATTTCAAAGAGATGGTTTCGAAAATTGCCAATCACCGGGTCCTGGCCATCAACCGGGGGGAAAAGAAAAAGTTTCTTTCTGTTAAGATCGACATGGACGAGGATAAGGTTGTCTTCTATCTGGAAAAACAGATCGTCAAAAATGGCGGTGATGCCGGTTACCTGAAGGCAGCTATACGAGATGCTTACAGGCGGCTTATTTTTCCTTCCATTGAACGAGAAATCAGAAACACACTGACGGAGCGTGCTGATAAGTCGGCCATCAAGGTATTTGCTGAAAACCTGAAAAAATATTTGATGCAGCCTCCTGTAAAAGGAAAAGCTGTTATGGGTTACGATCCGGCTTTTCGGACAGGCTGCAAAATCGCCGTTGTCGATCAGTATGGCGAGTTTTTAAGTGCTGAAACCGTATATCCCACTGCACCCCAGAATAAGGAAAGGGAAGCAGGAGAGCGGCTGATGGATCTGATCAAAAAGTACAATGTGGACCTGATCGCCATTGGAAACGGTACGGCAAGCAGAGAGTCGGAGGCTTTTGTGGCGGAACTGATAAAAACAAAGGATCTGAAGGTAGAATATATTGTCGTAAATGAAGCTGGGGCTTCTGTATATTCTGCATCAGTCATTGGGAATGAGGAATTCCCGGAGCTTAACGTATCCTTAAGAGGAGCCGTGTCCATCGCAAGAAGGCTTCAGGATCCCCTTGCAGAACTTGTAAAAATCGATCCCAAGCACATAGGAGTTGGACAGTATCAGCATGATGTAGACCAGAAAGAGCTGGCTAAAGCCCTTGATGGAGTCATCGAAGATGCGGTAAACTCCGTTGGAGTAGATATTAATTCGGCTTCCACTTACCTTCTGTCTCATATATCAGGGCTCAATAAGACAACGGCGCAAAATATCATTGAGTTCAAAAGGGAAAATGGAGCATTCACCAATAGGTCTCAGATTCTGAAGGTCAAAAAAATAGGACAGAAAGCCTACGAACAGTGTGCAGGCTTTTTAAGGATCTCTAACGGTGACAATCCTCTGGATAACAGTTCTTTGCACCCGGAATCCTATCCTGCAGCTAAAAGTATACTCAAAAGTGTCGGCCAAAAGCTGAATGATTTTAAAACCCGGCAGAAAGAAATATCTGCCATGCTGGAAAACCTGGACATGGAAAAAACAGCTGCAGAATTAGGTATTGGAACCATCACACTGACAGAAATCCTGAAGGAAATGAAAAAGCCTGGCAGAGATCCCAGGGAAGTATTCCAGAAGCCAGTTTTCAAATCTGAAGTCATGGAAATCAATGATCTGAAGCCAGGGATGGTGCTTACAGGAACGATTAGAAATGTTATTGATTTTGGCGTCTTTGTGGATATTGGAGTTCATCAGGATGGGCTGGTGCATATTTCACAAATGAGCAACAAGTTTATTAAAAATCCAATGGAAATAGCTTCGGTAGGGGATATCGTTTCGGTTAAGGTCATGGAGGTAGACCTTAAGCGGAAAAGAATCGCCCTTAGCATGAAAGATATATGATGAGGTGTATAAATGAAAATATTTGATAGAAAATTTCTTCAGTACCAACTCGCTGCCCTAAAGCATAATAAATACAAAAATTCCGTACTCATTCCTAATGTTTTAGTCATATTGGCAGCCGTATTTTTAAGAGAAAATATATTCGCAGTGACCCTGCTTTTGGTGATTGCCGCTGGAGTCATCGCATACGGACATCTCCGGTTTAAAAAAGAAGCTAATTCCGATGAAAATTCTTTCGATCTTGCTCTGGAGAAGAAATTCTCGGAAACTCAAAAACAAATGAACAAAAAAGGAAATACCGGACTTACCCTTCAGTACTATGCCCTGGGTGTAGAACTTGAAAAAATCGATCTGGATGAAGCCATTGCAAAAATTACAGAAGCAGTCAAGGCAGACCCGGAGTCAAAGCGATATGGGTACAATTTTCTTCTGACCATGCATATCCTAAAATCAGGGAAGGATTATAAAAAAATTCCCATCGAATATATTGAGTACCTGGATAAAGTTATGAAGAATGAGAAAAACATTAATGTCCTCACGGAAGCCACCAAAAATGCTTTATTGCTGGGAGAGAATGCAAAAGCACTTAATCTGGCTAACAAAGCGGATGAAGAGCTTAAAAGCGTTAAAAAGATCAAAAAACCAGTTTTTAACGCCGTATACAGGACAAATATCATTATGGTGCCCTTCTATAGAGGACTAGCCTATAAGAATATGGGCAGCAGAAAAAAAGCTGAGGATAGCTTTGAAGAGGCGCTGAAGAACTGCAAATCAGAGAAGCTTCGGATGATCATCCTGAACGAAAAGAATTAGACCAATATTTTGATGAAAAGTTATTGATATTTTTTTACCCCAGTGATATAATTCTACAAGAATAATATTTTAATCTTCAGGGCAGGGTGAAATTCCCGACCGGCGGTAAAGTCCGCGAACCTTAACAGGTTGATCTGGTGAAATTCCGGAACCGACAGTAAAGTCTGGATGGGAGAGGATTGCACTTATAACGATAAGCGGCTCCTGAAGAATTTCAGGAGCTTTTCTATTACCCTCGAGCTTAACGCAAGTCTTGATAGAGAAGGAGATCAAAATGGAAAAGAACAGAACAAAATATTTAACAAGGGTAGCCGTACTTACTGCTATCGCAGTCGCACTTATGCTTTTGGAATTTGTCATTCCAATATTCCCGGGATTTTTGAAATTTGATGCAAGCGATGTGGCTGCACTAATGGGGACTTTTGCACTGGGACCAATTGCAGGGGTCATCATTGAAGGATTGAAGAACGTCATATTTATGGGTCTTAGAGGTTCCATGACTGGAGGAGTGGGTGAATTCGCCAACTTTGTGATCGGCAGCGCATGGATGATTCCGGTAGGATTGATTTACAAAAAAAACAAAAACAAAAAGTCGGCGATTATCGCACTTGCTGTCGGAGCGGTTTCCATGATCGTATTTGCCGCGGCAATCAATTATTTCGTAATGCTTCCGCTTTATGCAAAAATAATGCCGGTAGAAGCAATTATCGGAATGGGTTCTGCAGTTAACCCAAATATTGTAAGTTTGGAGACCCTGATCTTGTTTGGGATCACCCCATTCAATATTTTCAAGACCGTTACCATATCACTGATCACTGTGCTTTTGTACAAAAGAGTATCACCGGTACTACACAAAAACATGTAGGAACCCATAAACAAACAAAACCTGAGGAAGTAGTCCACTGCATAGCGCAGGGACTGCTTTTTTTGGCGATATGATGCAAGAAGTGATATCTTTTGGTATAATTAAGTATTAATAATCAAACAAATACTGAAAAGAGGGTGAAAGTATGTCCTTTATGGAAAATTTAAATAAAAGGCTTCTATTTTTTGACGGAGCCATGGGAACACTGATTCAGAAAGCGGTTGCGGAAGTTATGCTGCCGGAAACCGTAAATATAAAATATCCTGAAGTAATAAAGGAAATCCATCGGCAGTACAGCCTTGCAGGAGCAGACATCATCACCACAAATACCTTCGGGGCGAACGAATTCAAACTTGAAAAAACAGGTCTGACACTGGTTGAAGTGATCCAGGGAGCAGTCAGATGCGCAAAGGAAGCCGCTCCGGATAAATATATCGCCCTTGATATCGGGCCCCTGGGAAAAATGTTTGAACCGGGAGGATCCCTAACCTTTGACGAGGCGTACAGCCAGTTTAAAAAACAGGTACTGGCAGGGGTCAAGGCAGGCTGCGATCTGATCATTATTGAGACCATGTCGGATCTGTATGAAGCGAAAGCTGCCATATTAGCGGCAAAAGAAAATTCAGAGCTTCCAGTGATATGCACAATGACATTTACCGAAAACAACAAGACCTTCATCGGTACTGATCCCCTCACCATGGTGGCTGTGCTTGAAGGACTTGGTGTGGATGCACTTGGTGTAAACTGCTCCTTCGGACCAGACCGGCTTATGCCTGTGATCAAGGAGGTCCTGAAATATGCGTCAGTCCCAGTGATCGTTCAGCCAAATGCAGGTATGCCTGCCTTCAGAGAGGGTGAAACAATCTACGATATTTCAAAGGAACAATTTCTGGGATATATGAAGGAAATCGCTGAAGCAGGAGCGTCCATTCTTGGCGGCTGCTGCGGAACAACGCCTGAATACATTGAAATGCTGACCGGAAATTTGAAAGACGTTCCAGTCAAAACTGTTGAATTCAAGAAGGATACCATCGCGTCCTCTTACCGAAAAAGCGTTGTTTATGATGGAAAGATCGTTATCGCAGGGGAAGGGCTGATCACAACCGGGAAGCCAAAATATTGTGAGGCTTTGCTTAAGGGAAATTACCGATTTATCGTAGCTTCAGCAAGAGACCAGAAAAATAAAGGGGCAGATCTGGTGAATATCAACACATTTATCCCCAAAACGGATGAGAAAGAGTTTATGCTCAAAAGTATTTATAATATACAAAAATCATTAGATATCCCTCTCCAGATCGACAGTTCTGATCCGGAAGTCATGAAAGAAGCACTTCGATATTACAATGGAAAAGCAGTGGTAAATTCCGTAAATGGGACAAAGAAAAGTATAGAAGCCATTTTACCAGCTGTGAAAAAGTATGGTGCAGTGGTGATTTGCATGCCTTTCGATGAAAAAGGCATTGCCTTAAAAGCGGAAGAACGTCTTGAAGTCGCCCGAAAAATAGTTGAGGCAGCCTCTGGCTATGGGATCCACCGAAAAAATATCATCATTGACTGCCTTTCACTGGCAGCAAAAAACAGTCAGGAATACCTGATGGAGGGAATAAAAGCGCTTGCGTTAATTAAAAAAGAGCTTGGGGTCAAGGTTATGCTTGGCGTTGGAAATATTTCCTTCGGCATGCCCCAAAGAAGCCTCATGGACAGGACCTACCTGGCAATGGCACTTGGTGCAGGAATGGATACCCTTTTAATGAACGTAGATGATAATGAAATGTGGGATACTATCCATGCGTCCAGGCTCATCCTGAACATGGATCAGGGGGGCGAGGAATATAAAAAGAGATATCTTGAAATTTGAATCAAATTCTCCTGAACAGACGGGAAAACTGGGTATCGCCATAGGGAAGTCCCTGGTAAAAGGGATGGTAGTCTGTTTAGATGGGGAAATGGGTGGAGGGAAAACCGCACTCAGCCAGGGGATTTTAAGAGGACTTGGCGTTGAAGGCTACATAACAAGTCCCACGTATAATATCGTTAATGAATATGAAAAGGATGGGATCATGTTTTACCACTTTGACGTCTATCGATTAGAATCCGTTGAGGAACTTTACGATATCGGTTTTGAAGAATATCTGGAAGATTCCATCGTGATCATCGAATGGGCTGAAAAATTCAGAGACCACATCAACGGCAATATTCTCGATATTTTCATCGAGAAAACCGGAGAAATCAACGGAAGGATCATCATCCTCCGGGGGGATCAGGAAATCCTCCGTAAGATCAAAGAAGACAGCCAACAAGGAGAATGAACATGAATATACTTGCTATTGATACATCCACCGCATCGACCTCTGTCGCTGCCATCAATGAAAAGGGACTTATTGCAGAAATCACTGTGAACAGAAAACAAACTCATTCAGAGAAACTCATTGAACTCATCGAGGTGATGATGAAAAGGGCATCCATGAAAATTGGGGATATTGATTTGTTTGCATGCACCATTGGACCAGGTTCGTTTACTGGACTAAGAATTGGAGCTGCAGCTGTAAAAGGACTTGCACAGGTTTTTAATAAGGAAATCGTCGGCGTATCGACCCTTGAACTTATGGCCTATTCCGTTCCAGCCCAGGATGAACTGGTGTGCCCAATGCTGGATGCCCAGAGGGATCAAGTCTATAGCGGGCTGTATGTGTGGAAAAATGGACAGCTTTCCAACCAGTTGCCTGAAGGGATCTATCAAGCTGATGAACTGGTTGAGTCTCTTAAGGAGTTGGAAGATAAGGTTCTGTTTGTGGGTGAAGGTGTTAAAAAAGTAAAAGCGGATACCTTCATGAAATATTCAAAAAAATTTATTGCGGTGCCGGAAGTTTTCAATACTCCCAGAAGTTCCTTTCTCGGAGGCCTGGCCTTGGAAAAATACAGACAAAGCATCCAGATCTTTTCCTATGATGAATTTGAACCGGAGTATTTCAGAAAGTCTGAAGCCGAAATACAGTTTGAGAAAAAAAACAGCAGGGAGTAAGGATGAAAGAGGTAACTTTTCTACATACAGCAGATATCCATCTAGGTGCAAGTTTCAGCCACAGTTGTTTGCCCCCATCATTAGTTCCCGGGCTAAGAGCGGATTTGTGGAGGTCCTTTGAGTCGATCATTGAAGAATGCGGTCGGGAGAAGCTCCATATACTCTTCATAGCAGGAGATCTTTTTGAAGATAATTCCATTAGAATTTCAGACCTGAAACGCGTTGAACAGCTCTTCAGGTCTATTCCAGATACGAAAATCTATATATCTCCCGGTAATCATGATAACTGGGGAAGCCATTCACCATATCAGTTTACCCAATGGAGCGAAAATGTCATAGTTTTTGAAAGCGGCGAACTTGGGAAACGTGAATACAATGAATGGCTGGACATCTGGGGGTACGGGTGGAAGGAAAGAATCATAAAAACCAATGTCCTCCACGGGAATGACTTTGATGCTTCTAAAACCAATGTCCTGTTGATCCATGGTGATATCACTGGATCCGGTTCTTCCTATTTGCCGGTTGGAAGGGATGACATCATCCTTAACAGTTTCGATTATGCAGCTTTGGGTCATATTCATAAGCCCATGGCTTTTGGTGAAACAGTCAGGTACCCGGGATCTCCGGAACCCTTTGACTTCAGTGACATCGGCGACAGAGGTATCATAAAGGGAACGATATCCCCCGGGAAAGTAAGCACTGAATTTTTTTCCCGGTCATTAAAAAGATTCTGTATAGAAATCGTGGAGATCACTCCTGAGATGACGTATTACCATATCCTGAATCAAATTCGAGCCCGGGCAGACAAACCGGAGAGGGATTTTTACAGGATCGTTCTCAAGGGACTGATGGACAGAAATATCGATCTGGAGGATCTGTCAAACCAGTCGCTGGAAGAGTTCAGATATATGGAATTGAAAGATGAGACCCTAAAAGATTATGATCTGGAAAGCTTGTACCAGCATCATCAGGATGATATTATCGGCTGTTTCATCAGCGAAATGATGAAAACGGGATTATCCGATCCTGTTCATCGGGACGCCCTGTATTATGGGCTGGAAGCACTTTTGAAGGAGTACGATCTATGATTACATTTGAGGGACTAAGGCTCACCTCCTTCGGCAAGTTTAAAAATTTCTCCACTGAATTTACTGATGGGATCAATGTGGTCTATGGGCTAAATGAAGCAGGAAAATCCACTCTTCATAAATTCATAGAGGGAATGCTTTTCGGTTTTTACAAAGAAAGCCGGGCTAAGCGTATCTACAGTGATGATCATGAAAAGTATCTTCCGTCTGCAGGAAGTGATTACAGGGGCAGCCTGTTATATAATAGTAATGGGAAAAGGATCCGAATCGAGAGAAATTTATTTAAAGGTTCGGATGACCTTAAGATTTATGACGATATTACCGGAGAAGACATCACTACTGACCATTATTATGATAATGGGATAAAGCTGTATTTCCCTATGGATCCGGCTTTGTTAAATCGCACCTTATACAACAGTACCATCAGCATTTCTCAGCTCCACAGCCGCCCTGAGAGCAGTCTCGCTGATGAACTCAAGGAAAGACTGGCAAATTTCAGTTTTTCGGGAAGTGATATCTCTCTGAACAGGGCGCTTCAATCATTAAAAAAACTTTTGGAAGAAAATGGGACAGATAAGCGAAAAAATACGCCTTTTTATGAGGTGTCCAGAGAAATTGCAGCGCTTAAAAGTGAAAAACAGGAGTCTGAGAAAATATATGGGGAACTTTTAAAAAGCATACAGGTGTTAAATGATTTAAAAGAAGGCATCCATCAAAGAAAAATCCGCCTCACTGAAATAGAAGACCGGATCCTATTATTTGAGAAAGCAGCAATGAATAAAAAGATCGCGGACTTTGATCAGATCTTGGATGAAATAAAAATACTAAATAGTGAAATAAGCAAGCTCAATCCAAAGGCGTACATCCCGGAGGGGCTTTTGAATCGGCTGACCGTAACAAAGAGCATGGCAGACAGACTGACCACGGAAGGGGAAAAGACACTTGCCGAAATCAATGCCCTGGCTGAAGAAATCCGTGGGAATAAGGCAGAGGAGAATCCCTCTGGGAAAAGCTTTGATATGGATGATCTCAGAGACGATTATGAAAAACTTTTTGAACTTCGGGAAGAAAAAGCTTACTTAAAACAAAGAATAGCAGGGATAAATCTCAGAGAGTCCAATGAACAGATTAAAAAAAGCCAAAAGGTATTAAAAAATTCCTATTTGACTGCAGTATTCTCACTTCTGACGTCAGGCGCTGCATTGCTGGCAGGGATAATCTCCGGCACTAGCTTCATGTATTATACATCTGGGATTTTTGGAGTTTTTATGGTTTATGGCATTGTAAAAAGTGTTTCCTTGAGAAGCGCCATAGGAGAAAAAAGGTTGGAAAGTGAAGAGAAAACTTTCACCTACAAAGCCTTGTCTTCTGAAATTGATGAAATTGACAAAAAAACAGGAGGATTATTCCGAAAATATGGAGTATCAGGATTTGATGGGTTTTCCGAGTTTCTGAAAATGGCAGAAGAACTGAATCAGAATGAGCAGTCGGATGTCTTGAAAATCATCGCTCTGGAGGACAGAAAATCTTACCTTATGAAGGTCCTGGATGAAAAAAAGGACGAGTTAAGGATTTTGACAAACACACTTCAAAGTGAATTGAAGGAATATGATCTAAAAAATCTTGATGACTTGGAAGATATGATCATGAAGCAGGATCTTAAAAAGGCCATGGAGATAAAACGAAACAGTCTCATAAAATCACTTGACCTGATCATGACAAAGGAAGAATACCTTAAAAAGAAAAGTGAAAGCGGATCGGGATTTGATTTTGCCGATGATTTAAAACAAGTCCCAAATGCCGCCTCAGAGGATCTTCAGGAATTGGCGGCAGAAGCCAAAAAGCTTGATGAAGAAATAAGGGAGCTCTGCAGGAAAGCGGATATCCTACAGGGGACAATCTTAAACACGGAGAACAGCACAAGAAAGCCAGGAGATATATTAAGCGACCTGGAATACAAGTTAAGCATCCGTGAAAAGCTGACCCATAAAATGAATGCCCTAAACCTGGCAATGGAAAAAATCAATTCAATTTCAGAAGAAATACACAGCGAGATCGCACCAGATCTCAACAAAAGTATGAGCAAGGTTTTAAAGGGCATCACAGGGAAATATGATGAAGTCAAGGTTTCAAAGAATATGGAAATCCGCGTGGAAGATCCGGTCACAGAAATTATGCTCAATGGCCAGAAGTTAAGCAACGGAACCATCGACCAGCTCTATCTGTCATTGAGACTTGGGATCATCGATCTTTTAAATTTGAAGGAGATGCCTTTGATTTTTGATGAAGCCTTTCTTCAGTATGATGACGAGCGATTGAAAAACACGCTATTATGCATTCAGGAATTAAGCAAGGAAAGACAGATCATCATCTTTACTTCCCAGAAGCGGGAAAGCAGATTTTTCAAGGAACTGGGGATAAAGACAAACGAGATTTTATTAACTCAGGAGGGATAGGAAATGTTAAAAGAACATGCTGAAAAATATGTAAACAGCGAATTCCTGCATGGTGAAGAACACAGTCTTTACCACTACAATTGTGCGGAGACACTTCTCAACAGCTGCAATGACGAATTCGAATTGGGTATCGACCAGAAGGCAATGAAAATGATCGTTCCTTTCGGCGGAGGGTTTTATTCGGAGAGAGCCTGCGGAGTCCTTACAGGCGGGCTGGCGGCGCTGGGAGTGATGTACGCGGAAGACCGGCCGACAGACAATAAAAAAGTAAAAGAGATATCCCAGAAATGGGTCAAGGCGTTTGAAGAAGAATTCGGTTCAATCAACTGTGATTACATTAAAAAGCACCACAGGCATGAAACAAAGAAATGCGGCCCGGTTATGATCAGAGGCGCCGAACTTCTCCAGAAGGTGATAGAGGAGGAGCTTTAAATACTTTTTGGGTGGTTAGGTGACCAGGTGGTTGGGTGGTTGGCAAAACAATGTACAATGTACAGTGTATAATTTACAATGATGGTTCATTTTAGAAAACACATCATGGATAATCTCTAATTAAAGATTATTTTCTAAAATGTTTTAATTCTAAAAACCTCAATAATTGTACATACTAAATTGTACATCGTAAATATAGAAAGCAGGAATGCTGTATTGCTGATATGCCTGAATCTGGCATATTTACGACTTGCGACTTACGACTTACGACTTACGACTTATGACTTGTTTGGTGGTTGGGTGACTAGGTGGTTGGGTGGTTGGCCAAAAACAAAAGCGTAAAAAATGCATAAGTGTTGAAGTGGTGAAATGTTTTTTAGGTGAATAGGTGATTAGGTGAATAGCAAATACAAAAACGTTGAAATGTTGAAGTGCGAAGTGCAAATATGCATAAATCTGGCATACTAGGGACTAGCGACTCATTTAAGCATTTTAAACAAATATAGAAAACCGAGGTAAACAAATAATGAACAAAAAAGATATAACAGTAGTTGTGGGGATGTCTGGGGGGGTGGATTCTTCTGTTGCGGCGCTTCTTTTAAAGCAGCAGGGTTACAACGTCATCGGCATCTTCATGAAAAACTGGGAAGAAAATGATGAAAATGGAGTCTGTACAGCTACAGAGGACTATGAAGATGTGCGCAGGGTTTGCGACACTATCGGCATTCCTTATTATGCGGTCAATTTCAGCAAGGAATACTGGGACAGAGTATTCACTTACTTTCTGGAGGAATATAAAAAAGGGAGGACCCCTAATCCGGATATCCTTTGCAATAAGGAAATAAAATTCAAAGCTTTCCTTGACTACGCCCTGAATGTGGCAGGAGCCGATTTCATCGCTACCGGCCATTACGGAAAGGTTGTGAAAGAAGGGGAAAACTACAAAATGGAAAAAAGCCTTGACCAGAATAAGGATCAGACTTATTTTCTTTGTCAGCTGAACCAGTTTCAATTGTCTAAAACCATGTTCCCACTTGGCAACATTCAAAAAGGGAGAGTACGGGAGATTGCCCAGGAATATGGTCTTCTGACTGCCGGTAAGAAGGATTCAACAGGAATCTGTTTCATCGGAGAACGGGATTTCAATAAATTTTTAAGCGAGTATCTTCCCGCCCAAAAGGGGAATATAAAAGATAACTTTGGGAATATCAAAGGGACACATAACGGTCTGATGTACTACACTTTGGGGCAGAGAAAAGGTCTTGGTATCGGGGGACAAGGAACAGGAGAACCCTGGTTTGTGTATGCCAAGGACATGGAGACGAATACCCTTTATGTTGTGCAGGGAGAAAAGGATCCGCTGCTCTATTCAAGAGCGCTTAAAGCCAACAAAGTCAACTGGATCGGAAGGATACCATCAGGCAGCAATATTGAATTAAAAGCCAAATTCAGATACCGTCAGCCTGATCAGGAGGTGATCCTGAATATCATAGGAGACGACGAAATCGAGGTGCGTTTTAAAGAACCTCAGAAAGCTGTCACACCCGGGCAGGAAGTCGTGCTGTACGATGGCACCGAATGCCTCGGTGGCGGGACGATTTGCGAGACGTTTAAGTAAGGTGGTTGGCAAACAACAATGTACAATGTACAGTGTATAATTTACAATGATGGTTCATTTTAGAAAACACATCATGGATAATCTCTAATTAAAGATTATTTTCTAAAATGTTTTTAACTCAACAAAGAGTTTTTAGAATTCAATATGAATATTGATTCTTCAAAATTATCATTCTAAAAACCACAATAATTGTACATTCTAAATTGTAAATCGTAAATCGTTAAAGCTAGCAGCTAATCGCAGTCAGCTAGATATTTAAGCCAGATTTAAGATTAATAACATAGAATACCCTAAAATCCAAAGGTTTTGGGGTGTGATTATGAAATCACGAAGTCTGTTAATTTCAGGATTCATTTTAGCATTTGCAGTGGTCATAATTTTAGCTAATAATTTTTTAACAATTGTTAATTAATTTTACAGGGGGAAGCAAGATGAAAATACTTTTCGTAGAAGACGAAAAAAAGGTAACCGACGCTCTTCAGGAGCTTTGTAAAATGCAACACATTGAATGCGACATCGCGAATGATGGTGAAGAGGGCCTTATTTATTCGGAAAACAATATCTACGACGTGATCATTCTTGATATCATGCTTCCTCACATGAGCGGCATTGAAATTTTAAAGGAAATAAGGAAACATGGAAATAAAACCCCGGTGCTTATGCTTACGGCAAGGGATACTGTTGAAGATAAGGTCAAGGGCCTTGATGCGGGGGCAGACGATTATCTGGTCAAACCGTTTTCTGCGAAAGAACTCTTTGCCAGGATACGTGCCCTGGGCAGAAGAATAGAGTCGGACTATGTGGAAAAGCTGATCAAGATCGATAATTTCCAGTTCGATACCATGAATTATGTTGCTGAAATAGACGGTCAGCCCCTGAAATTATCCTATAAAGAGGGTATGCTCCTGGAGATGCTCATAAAAAGGCCTGACCAGGTATTTACCCGGGAGCAGATCCTGGACCGGGTCTGGGGATTTGATGCGGAAGTCAATGAAAACAATATCGAGATCTATATCCATAATTTAAGGAAAAAGCTCAAGGATACGAAAATCAGGATCGAAACCTTGAGGAGCATCGGATATAAATTGAAGGTGGTCAATTAATGTTTAAAGACCTATACAGAAAACTCACCATTACGAATGCACTTATTCTGATCACATTTTTATTGATTTTTTCTTATTCAATAGTGGGGTTTTCAAATGCTGCCTTTGATGCATCTGCCAAAAATGCGCTGACCGGAAGATTGAATAAAATCATTGAAATTGTGCTCAGATACAATTCATTGGAATTCACACTAAACGATGAGACGACGAAGCCAGAGTACAATGAGCGTACCCATATCGACTACATCATTTGGGATAAAAATTTAAAACTGGTCAACCTTTCAACAATTCAGGAGGACCTTGTAAGCAAGGCTTATCAGAATGCCCTGGAGGTCAGCAAAACAAAAGGCAGCAGTTATAACACTGTCAATATTTCAGGGGCAAAATACAGGCTGTATACCGTCTATTTCAGAATGGCAAATGGTGATGGGGTGGTGGCGCAGGTCTATCAGTCGAGAGAAATCGATGATCTGATCATCCGGCAGCTTTTCCTGGTGATCATGGCAATTGGAACCTTCAGCGCAGTGATCCTTATTTTTATCAGTTCCCATCTTGCGAAGAAATCCCTCGAACCTGTCAGAAAGTCCTACGAAAGTCAGAAGGAGTTCATTGCTGACGCTTCCCATGAACTGAGAACACCACTGACGATCATAAAGACCACAGCAGAGCTTCTTTCCATGAAAGAGAATGAGACCATTGGGGAAAACGAGAAATGGCTGAATAATATACAGAGCGAAACAGAAAATATGAGCAGGCTCATTCAAAGTCTTCTTACGTTAGCCCAGGCGGATAATAACCAGATCCCTGTAAAAACAGAACCTGTGAATCTCTCTGAATTGATAAAAGATTTGTGCGGTAAGTTCGAACTGGTCGCCAGAGAGAAAGAAATCGCATTCGACAGCATAATTTCTGAAAATGTTCAGGTTATCGGGGACAAAGACAAGCTTAATCAGCTTCTTGTGATCCTGCTGGATAATGCCATGAAGTACACGCCTGAAAAGGGGACGATCACGGCTACTTTGATGCATACTTCGGATAAGGCGGTGATAACCGTCAAAGATTCGGGGATGGGCGTTAAGGACGAGGATAAAAAGAGGATCTTTGAGCGGTTCTACAGGGTAGATAAGGCAAGGTCTCGGGAACAGGGGGGAGCTGGTCTGGGACTGAGCATAGCCAATTGGATCGTCAGAGAGCATAAGGGTAAAATATGGGTGGAAAGTGAAGAAAACAAGGGCAGCAGCTTCATCGTGGAACTCCCTAAAAAAAGAAAAATATAAATACTCCTTGAACTCACTCTGCAATTATTAATATAATAGGTAAGGAAGATAATGAAAAGAGTGATTTCATGTTAAAAAAGAAAATTAAAATAAATTTTATAAGACTGGGTATGATAATGCTGATCCTCATTGTGAGCGGATTCGGACTTAAGAATTTGATTTTTAAGGATGATTTTCAGGCTCCTGAACTGAAGGCGGATATCCCCCAGTCTGATTTTATGGAAAGTGTTTTTGCGTTTCGAGAGGAGATCACAATAGACAAGGTATCTAAAGTGACTCTGATTTCCAATGGAGATATTATGTTTCATGGTACCCAGATCACAAATGCTTACGATTCAGCAAAAAAATCCTATGATTTTGATAATAGTTTCAAGTATGTGAAAAAATATCTTCAGGCAGCAGATATTGCGTCGGGAAATTTTGAAACCACAACGGCAGGAGGAGCTCCTCAGGGATATCCTGTTTTCAATGCTCCTGATGAGGTACTGGACAGTATCAAGAATGCAGGATACGACGTTCTGACCACGGCTAACAACCACACCCTGGACAAGGGAAAGAATGGGATATTGAGGACCCTTGAGCAGATCAAAAATAGAGGGCTGATATCCACAGGGACCTTCAGCGAACCTGAAGGAGATATCACCACTGTAGAAAAGAATGGCATAAAACTGGGGTTTTTAGGGTATTCCTACGGATTTAACGGTATGGAAAGTCTGTTGTCAGCATCCGAACTGGATTATATGGTCAATACCGTGGACGAGGAAAAAATCAAAAGGGACATTGAAAAGGCGAAGAATCAAAATTGCGATTTTATCATCCTCATGATCCATTGGGGCAGTGAATACAGCAGGGATCCAAGTGAAGATCAGAAAGCCCTAGCTAAAAAGATTTTTGAGTGGGGAGGAGATGTGATCCTGGGAAGTCATCCTCATGTGATACAAAAATCAGAAATTACAGAAGTAGATGGGGAAAAGAAGTTCGTTGTCTATTCTCAGGGGAATTTTCTTTCCAATCAACGAAGAGAAACACTACCCTCAATCGCTAATCGCAATTATACGGAAGACGGCGTGATGGTGAATATTTCCTTTGAAAAGGATCTTCTTACGAATAGAAGCAGGATTTCGGGAGTCAGCTATACACCCACCTGGGTCAACCGGTATACAAGCGGAGGGAAACTCAAATATGAGATTCTCCCTGCCAAAGAAGCTGCAGGGGATAGCAGTATAAATCAGGAAACAGTGGAAAAGCTGAAGGCATCCTATAGTCAGACCATCAGTAAAATGAAATACTATAACAGCGCCATCGAATAAGGAGGTAAAAAATGATAGAATTTCTTTCCATGACAGAATCGGATGTCGAAGAAATCGCAAAACTGGAGAAGCTATCTTTTGCCTTGCCTTGGACGGAGAGCATGCTATGGGATGAACTTGAAAACCCAATTGCAGAATATACGGTGATGAAAATCGACGGGAAGCTGGCCGGATACGGGGGCATGTGGCATATCCTGGAGGAAGGTCATATTACCAACATAGCCGTTTCCCCCGATTTTCGAAAATCAGGGTTTGGCAAAATGCTCCTTGATGAGATGATACGGAAAGCGGAAGCAAAAGAAATAAGCTCTTTCACCCTGGAGGTTCGAAGAAGCAATACGGATGCAGTCGATCTCTATAAAAGAGCGGGATTTATTGAAGCAGGTGTCAGAAAGGGTTATTATACAGACAACAACGAAGATGCAATAATCATGTGGAGGCAAGGATGATAAAGCGACTGATCATAGTGTTACTTATTTTAATTACTCCAGTACTTGTGATTCTAACAAATACAGAATATACAGTGAAATCGGATAAATTTTTTAATGGGCAGTACAATGAAAATGATGTCATGTATTCAACAAGAATGGATATTGATGAACTCATGAAACTTACGGATGAAATCCAGGATTTTCTGTTTGATAAAAGGGAAGATTTCAGGATCGAAGGCGTTGTGGACGGGGTGAAGGGACAGATATTCAATGAACGGGAAATCGTACACATGGACGATGTGAAAGTGCTCTTTCAAAAAGGGATCGCCCTTCGTAATATACTTGCCGTGATTTTCCTGGCGATTTTGGTTTATGGGTTCAAGACCAGGCGACCCTATGTCTTTAAAGCACTTTTGATAAGTGCTGTGGTTTATTTCATTTTTATGATCGTGACGGGTTCACTTCTGTATTTTGATTTCAATAAGTATTTTAATTTATTTCATGAGATATTTTTCAAAAATGACTATTGGATCCTTGATCCGGATGAGAGCGTCCTGATCAATTTAGTGCCTTTGAATTTTTTTATCAGCATTACATTAAGGATCGTAGGGTTTTCCAGCCTTTGCATGGCAATTATTGGATCAGGGTCATTTATGATAGCAAAAAAAATGGAGGGGAAATATGGGAGAAAATAGCAATTTCATCCTGGGTATCGAGACGTCTTGTGATGAAACCTCAGTATCCATCGTAAGAAATGGCAGGGAAGTGATTTCAAACATTATTTATTCCCAGATAGCCATTCATCAGCCTTACGGAGGGGTTGTCCCTGAAATCGCATCCAGGAATCATATCAAAAAGATTTCAGCAATAACGGATCAGGCTTTTCTGGAAGCCGGATTAAAATATCATGATGTGGACGCTGTTGCAGTCACCTATGGACCGGGGCTGATCGGCAGTCTTCTGGTAGGTCTTTCCTTTGCCAAATCCTTTGCCTATGGGATCGGGAAACCTCTTATGGGAGTCAATCATATCGATGCCCATATTTGTGCGAATTATATAGGAAATGAAGAGGTCAAGCCTCCATTTGTGACCTTAGTCGCTTCCGGGGGACACTCTCATCTGATCCTGGTGGAGGATTACAACCGCTATAAAGTTTTAGGTCAGACAAGGGATGATGCCGCAGGGGAGGCTTTTGATAAGATTGCCCGGACGCTGGGTCTGGGTTATCCAGGGGGACCGGCAATCGACAAAATCGCTTTGACCGGTAATCCGGAAGCCATAAATTTTCCAAGATCCTACCTTGAGGAAAACAGCTATGATTTCAGTTTCAGCGGTTTAAAATCAGCAGTTCTGAACTATCTGAATTCTATGCACATGAAAAATCTGGAATATAAGGTGGAAGATGTCGCAGCAAGCTTCCAGATGGCTGTCGTTGAGGTTTTAGCCTCTAAAACGGTAAGAGCTGCAGTTGAGTACGGAACTGATCTTGTATGCCTCTCTGGGGGCGTTGCCTGTAATTCCCTGCTCCGGAAAATTACCGGTGAACTTTGCACAAAAAACGGAATAGCTCTCAGCTATCCTTCATTGGAATTATGTACGGACAATGGGGCAATGGTAGCCTGTGCAGGGTACTATAAATTTATAAATAAGGAGTTTTCATCTTTCGATATTACTGCGAAGCCGAATCTGAAAATCTAAAATTTTAGAAAAATATTGAACATAAATTGATAAAATGGTAATAAGATACAGGTGATTATTAATTATTTTTAAAATTGTGGATAAGATATTTAACAGCCTCAGAAGGTTGTTTGTAACCGAAATGTAACTGGCGGCTGATTGTGGATAAGTGGGTGATATCAAGCAGTATCAGTAGTTTTAATGTGGAAAGTTGTTGATAACTGCGTTGATAACTGTGGGATTTGTGCATAACATCATGAAAATGGTTCTGATGTCAACAAGTTTCGGGAATTTTGCAAAGGCAATCTCTTCAAGCCTTTCAACGTTGTCAAGCATAATTTTTATGTAATTTCAATCATGTTTTAGCTTTGTAAAAATTTGTTTATTCAAATTGATGTTTAAAGGAATTTCTTGTTGGTATAAATATAGTATGCGAATAATTATACAAGGAGGGTTTTAAATGTTAAGTAAAAAACTGATCGATGAAATTAACGAACAAATAAAATATGAATTTTTTTCAGCACATCTCTATCTTTCAATGGCGAGTTTTGCAGCAAATAATGACTTGCCAGGTTTTGAGAACTGGTTTATCGTTCAGGCAGATGAAGAAAGATTTCATGCCATGAAGTTCTATCACTTCCTGAACAGCAGAGCTGAAAAAGCAGTGCTTAAAGGATTTGATGATCCAAAAGAAAACTATGATGATATCATCGATGCTTTCGCTTATTCTTTGGAGCATGAAAAGTTCGTTTCTTCCAGAATATACCATTTAATGGATATTGCACAGGAAGAGAAGGAATATGCAACCATCAGTCTCCTGAACTGGTTTGTAGACGAGCAGGTTGAAGAGGAAGATAATTTTGGAAGGATTTTATCCCAGCTTAAGAAAATTTCGGGAAATGAAGACGGGCTTTTCAGACTGGACAGAGAGCTTGCAACAAGAGTATTTGTTCCACCGGTAACCCCATAAAAAATAGCTGTGAACTGAAATTTCGGTTCACAGCTTCTTTTTTTAGTTTAGGGAAAGTTCGACTAGCTCCTTATAGGAAGTCAGCCCTCAGGGTGGATTTCCTTTACAAGCGCTTCTTTCAAAGTTTCAAGTTCAAGGCGGTGGGCTTCGGTGGAAACAGGATAGCTGAGATTCATATCGTCGATGGTTTCAAGTATGATATCCGATATGATCAGACGGGCATTCATTTTATCATCAGCGGGGACAATATACCAGGGGGATTTCTCGGTGCTGGTAGCGGTGATGCAATCCTGGTAGGCTTCCATATATTGATCCCAATATTCTCTTTCCTTCAGATCGCCAATCTGCATTTTCCAATTTTTATCCGGTTCGTTGATCCTTGCCAGAAATCTTCTTGCCTGCTCATCCTTTGATAAATGAAGAAAGATTTTAACGATCCTGGTTCCGTTTCTATGCAAGTGTTTTTCAAAGTCTTTTATGGATTCATATCGCTTTTCCCAGACTTGCGGATCTGAACGGATCTCTTCCGGGAGAGGCTGGTTTTTCAGGATCGAGGGATGAACTTTTACGATAAGTACCTCTTCATAGTAAGAACGATTGAAAATTCCGATCCGTCCTCTTTCAGGGAGTCGGCCGCTGGACCTCCAAAGGAAATCATGGTCAAGTTCCTCAGGGCTTGGCGCTTTGAAACTGAACACCTGGCACCCCTGTGGATTTACCCCTGACATGACATGCTTGATAGCGCCGTCCTTGCCGGCCGCGTCCATGGCCTGAAAGATCAGGAGCAGGGAGTATTTATCCGAGGCGTATAGCACATTCTGGTGGTCTGAAAGATCTTCCACCGACTTTTCCAGAAAAGCCTTGTACTTTGCTTCGCCATCATATAATTTGCCCACATTGGTGTTCCAAAGCTTCAAATCGACCTTTTCGCCTTCTGGGACTCGGAATTTGGATGACTTAATTTTCATTGATCAACGCCTCCAGTTCAATTTGTTTTTCAGTCCATAAATCCATCAGTTCAGATAATTTTACTTTTAACCCTTCATACTCCATATTTATTTTTGAAGAATTCTCATAGTCATCATAAAAACCTTCGCTGCAAATCTGCATTTCAAGTTTTTGAATGGAGTTTTCCGTTTCAGAGATGCTTTCCTCATATACTTTGACTTGATTTTTTAGGGCAGTCAATTCCTTTTTCTGCTGGTTTTTCACTTTTTTCAGGTTGACGGTTTCGGTTTTCGTCATGACGGGACCTTGTTCCCCAAGCTTTCTAAGCATTTCCGCTTCTTCGGTTTTCTTCACATAATAATCGTAATTCCCATTATAGATTTCAAGTCTGCCGTTGTTTAAAACAAACAGGATGTCCACCGTTTTATTAAGGAAGTATCGGTCATGGGAGATGATAAACAGCGTACCGGAATAATCTGACAACGCTTTTTCAAGGACATCCACGGTGCTCATATCCAAATGGTTTGTGGGTTCGTCCATAAGGATGAAATTTGAACCCTTCAGCATCAGTCGTGCAAGGGCTACCCGGCTCATTTCACCCCCGGATAGTACGGAGATATCCTTAAAGACATCTTCATCATAAAATTTAAAATAAGAAAGGGTATTGCGAATCGCCGTTTCAGAAACATAGGGACTAGCATCCCATACTTCATCAATCACGGTACTTTCCATATTCAAACTTGCATTATCCTGCCTGAAGAATACGGGTTCTACATTATGCCCAAAAGTCACGGTTCCTTTATCAGGAGAGACCAGACCTTCGATGATTTTAAGCATGGTGGTTTTTCCACTGCCATTCAATCCAATAAAACCCACCCTGTCACCTCTGTAGATTTCAAAGCTGACGTCGGAGAAAAGGTTTTTATCATAAGACTTTGCCAGGTCTTTGACTTCAAGAACCAGTTTCCCGCTTTTTACTTTTGGTTCGAAATTTATGGAAACGCTGCTTTCGTCCATGAAGGGCATTTCAGTCTTTGGCATTTTCGCCAGCAGCTTTTCACGGCTTTCCGCTCTTTTGATGCTTTTTTCACGGTTGAACTCCCGAAATTTCTTGATGATCTCTTCCTGTCTTTTGATTTCCTTTTGTTCGATCTTGAACTGATGCAGCATGATTTCCAAATTTTCTTTTTTTCGGTTCACATAGTTTGTAAAATTTCCGTTGTAAATAGTGATTTTTTTATTCTCCAGTTCGAAGATCGTTTCTGTTAGTGAGTCAAGAAAGTATCTGTCATGGGAGATGATCATATAACCTCCCTCATAGCCTTTTAAATAGTTTTCCAGCCATTGTATGGTATCAATATCCAGAAAGTTCGTAGGCTCGTCAAGCAGCAACAAATCAGGCTTTTTCAGGAGGAGCTTTGCCAGAGAGATCCTGGTTTTTTGTCCGCCGCTGAAGGCTTTGATTTCAGTATCCAGATCCTCCCGGGAGAACCCAAGGCCGTTTAGGATCCCTTTGGTCCGGCTTTCATATTCATAGCCTGAAAGTTTGTCAAAACGTTCCGTAAGAAGGGCGTATTTATTCATCATGCCAGTAAGATCATTTTTATGACTGGCGGAAATCTGTTTTTCCAGACTTCTGATTTCATTTTCAAGGTCCATTAAAGGCTTGAATACACCCAGGACTTCCTGGTAAAGGGTATTCTCGGGATCAAGATCCGAAAGCTGAGCAAGGTACCCCACGGTGACGTTCCTGCCATAAACGAGATTGCCTGAATCGTAGGTCATTTCACCGGAGAGAATTTTAAACAGGGTACTTTTTCCCGTTCCGTTTTTACCAACGATACCGACCTTTGAATGTTCATCTATATTAAAACTGACATCCCTGAGAATATCATCAATTCCAAAGCTTTTATTCAAATTGCTGACGCTTACTAGCATAGTGCCTCCCATAAGTCTAAGATTTTTGTCTCATATAAAATATACTATAGACTCATGCCTCTTTCAATCAACTTATTCAGAAATTGCCCTTTAATGAATAATAATGGGAATAATGCACCGCGCAGTTGTGGATGCAGAGAATTTTAAATTGCTGTTAAATTAAAAATTTGACAATGAATTTTTGCATTGTTATAATGAATATTGAAGTTTTTAACCTGTGGAAAGGGGTATTTGTATGCAGAGAAATTCAATTAAAGTTTCTATGGCCGTAGTAAGAAGATTACCAAAGTATTATAGATATCTGGGTGAGTTGATACAAAATGACATTTTAAGGATCTCTTCCAAAGAACTGGGGAAGATTATGGGACTGACTGCATCTCAAATACGTCAGGATCTAAACTGTTTTGGAGGATTTGGCCAGCAGGGATACGGTTACAATGTTGTGGAACTCCAAAAAGAGATCGGAAATATTTTAGGTTTGAATAAGACGTACAATTGCGTTATCGTCGGAGCTGGAAATCTTGGGCAGGCAATCACAAATTATGAAGGGTTCAGAAGAGAAGGGTTTATCCTGAAGGCTATGTTCGATGTGAATCCCCGACTTATCGGAAATACCATAAGAGATATCAAGATTCACGACATCATGGAACTTGGGGAGTACGTAAAGGAAAATCAGATCGAGATCGGAATCATCTGCGTACCCAAAGAATTCAGCCAGAAAGTTGCTGACACTTTAGTAGAGAACAACATCAAAGCAATCTGGAATTTCGCTCCTGCAGATGTCAATGTACCTGAAAGTATCGTAATAGAAAATGTTGCCATCAGCGAGAGCCTTTATACCTTGACGTATCTAATGAATGAAGACAGTCTGAATTTATAAAACATTTAAAATTCTTGACATGCATTTGTTTTGTAGATAGAATTAATAACATAAACAAGTTCATAAAAAAGACAATGACGTCTATATTGAGGAGTGTTGGCTCTTACTATAGACGCTTTTTTGTTTTTAATCCATTATTATATATTAAGGAGGTAATATTTTATGTCAATAACAAAAGAACAGGTATTGCAAAATGCCTCAGACTTGGGTGTAGAATTTATTCACCTTCAATTTACGGACTTGATGGGTGTAATGAAAAACCTGTCAATAACCATTGAGCAGCTTGATAAAGCCCTGGATGGAGAAATCATGTTTGATGGATCTTCCATCGATGGATTTGTTCGGATTGAAGAGTCCGATATGTATCTAAGGCCTGATTTGAACACATTTGTAGTTTTTCCTTGGAAACCTCAAATTGGCAGAGAAGCAAGACTGATCTGCGATATCTATAATCCGGATGGAACGCCCTTCGCAGGCTGCCCAAGAAATATCCTGAAGAGGACGATCAAGGAAGCTGACGCCATGGGATACACCATGTATGTCGGTCCAGAATGTGAATTTTTCCTTTTTGAAGTGGATGAGAACGGCGCACCAGCCCTTCAAACCCATGATAACGCAGGATATTTTGATCTTGCACCTGTTGATCTGGGAGAAAATGCCAGAAGAGACATGGTTCTGACACTGAAGGAAATGGGCTTTGAAATTGAAGCTTCCCATCATGAAGTCGCTCCCGGACAGCATGAGATCGACTTTAAATATGCGGATGTTTTAGCCGCAGCAGACAATATCATGACCTTTAAAATGGTGGTCCGAGTGATTGCCCAACGACATGGCCTTCATGCGACCTTCATGCCTAAACCTGTGTATGGGATCAATGGTTCCGGAATGCACTTAAATCAGTCTTTGTTTAAAGATGGGGAGAATGCTTTCTACGATCCAAATGGAAAATTTGAACTGAGTGAGACTTCTTACAAATATATCGCAGGGCTTATCAAGCACGCAAGGGCTATGGCTGCCCTGACAAACCCCACGGTTAATTCCTATAAACGTCTGGTACCTGGTTATGAGGCGCCGGTATATATCGCATGGTCACCAAAAAACAGAAGTCCGCTGATCAGGATCCCTGCCAAAAGAGGCGCATCTACAAGGGTAGAAATGCGAAATCCAGATCCATCAGCAAATCCATACCTTGCCCTTGCAGCAAACCTTGCGGCTGGTCTTGATGGTATCAAGAACAACCTGGTAGCACCGGAACCTGTGTTTTCAAATGTTTACCACTTGAGTGAAGTTGAAAAAGAAGAGAGCGGCATCGACTCCCTGCCAGGAACCTTGATTGAAGCTATTGAAGAACTTAAAAAAGATGAGTTGCTCCTGAGTGTCCTGGGAGACCATGCGAAGGTGAAATACATCGAAGGCAAGGTTGAAGAGTGGGACAGATATCGAACAAAGGTTTCTCAATGGGAACTTGATGCATACCTGACGACGATATAACCAAAGAAAAGCCGATAGATTAATCGGCTTTTTAATTTTGTGACAGTAAAGTTCGACTAGCTCGCTGAGGTCCAAACTTTACTGTCACACGAGAATAATGCGTCAAGGACGCTGTTCTCGTCACAAGTAAAGTTAGTAAGGGATTCTTTTTTCTTTTATCTGCTGGAGAAGAAGGTTGATGCGAAGAGTGCTGTTGGTGGCGCCGGTTATCCCGTCCACTTTTTCAAGATTATTTTGTTTGATCACGCTTTTAGCCAGCTTGTCGTAAATTTCCCGTAGAGACACGGAATAATACTCTTTGTAATTCTCGTCGATTTCGTCTGCTTCCTCTTTTTTCAGGCCGTTTTTATCGGTTTCATTATATTCTGCATTTGTGATCACATTATTGATGAAAGTTACGCTAAGTGCACCTTTGAAGCCGCTTTCGTCATAGTCTGACTGGGCATAATAGATTTCATCCATTGGAAGGACTTCTTTATCTTTTGTGTCGTGTATCGCATTGTTTAAAATATTGTCCGACAGCAGTTTGAAATAATTGACGGTATCAGGGATCTCTTTTAGGGAAGGAAGATCTGATGACGACTGAGCCTGGATAAGGGAGTTATAAAGACGGCTGTACAAACTTTTAAGATCCGTATTGTAGGTTTTTGCGAATTCCTGATTGAAATCCGCATTTTCAATTTTATCCAAGCCGTCTGTGCCGATTTCCCTGTACCAAACTTTTGTGATGACGCCGTTGAAAATGGTAACCCTAAGTTCAGGCCGATACCCGTGGTCATCACCATGAGAAAAGGTGGAATAATATTCGCCATCGACATATTCCGGTGATGTGCCACCTCCTGGTATCTGGCCATTTCTGTCATTGATATAGTCGCTGGAACATCCGCCCAGAAGCAGAATGGTTATTATGATTAATAATATTTTATTCATGGCTTTCTCCGTAGGTTTCATTTACTCTGGAAATATAATATAATTAAAGGAAAGTTATAATGTTCATTATAACATAAATCAGGTTGGTAAATATGATGATAAAGAATGTAATTGTAAGTTTGAATAATAAAAAATATGAGGCTTCACTGGTCAATATGATGAAGCAGAATGGGTATCATCCAATCATCTGCGATGATGGGAATACGCTTATTCGAACTGCCCGCTCACGAAATATCGACTTGATCATATTGGATGAAGATGTTAAAGGGTTTCGAACCATAGATATCGTGAATTCAATATATGTTGAAAAAATATGTCCCATTCTCCTTGTGGCAAACCAGGTAAGAGCTAATTATATGGATTGGATCGAAAAGGGCTGGATCTATATGTATGTCAGTTCGAATTTTGATCTGAATGAAATGATCAAGCTGGTTCAGAGCTCCATTATAACCGGTAATCGAATGATGATGCTGGAAAATGAAATTTTGAAGCTTAAAAAAACCATAGCCGACCGAAAAATCATTGAAAAGGCTAAAGGGATCGTTATGGAAATGAAGAAATGCTCTGAAGACGATGCTTACAAATATCTCCGGACCTGCAGCATGGAAAAGAAGGTTTCCATTGAGAATTACGCCCAGGCAATCATCAATAAATTCGCATAAAAATAATACTTTGCATTAACCATTGTTTTGTGGTAATATCGTTATATTGTTTATTTGCAGGGATACTATTTTTGTTTATTTTGGAGGGTTAGAATTGAAAGGCTGCTATTACAGCGTTGAAAGAAAAAACACCTGTTACACCGAATGGAAAGATTTTAAAACATCAGCGGATTTATGGTTTTGGAAGTTAAGTCTAATGCGATATGGATGGAAAGTAAGTATCATGCAGGAGAATCAAGTCAGTAATGAACACAAGTAAAAAGTGAGGGCATAATATGGCTCAATTATATTACCGGTATTCAACCATGAATGCCGGTAAATCAATAGAAATAATAAAAATTGCTCATAATTATGAAGAGCAGGGCAAAAAAGTCAGGATCTATACTTCAGAACTTGACGACAGGTACGGAAAGGGCTTTGTAGCCTCCCGGATAGGTATCAAAAGGCCTGCGGAATTATTTGGAAGAAATACGGATATTTTTAAGGAAATCAGCGAAATTGGAATAAATCTGAGCTGCGTACTCATTGATGAAGGACAGTTTCTCACAGCAGAGCAGGTTCTTCAGCTGACAAGGATCGTAGATGAACTGAACATTCCGGTGATCGTGTATGGTCTGAAGAATGATTTTCAAAACAAGCTTTTTGAAGGCAGTGAAAATCTCCTGATTTATTCGGACAAAATCGAAGAAATAAAAACAGTCTGCTGGTATTGTGATAAAAAAGCTACCATGGTCCTCAGAATGGCCGATGGAAAGCCAGTTTACCAGGGGGAACAAATAAAGATCGGTGGGAATGACAATTACGTCCCGGTATGCCGCAAATGTTATTATCATCCAAAAATATAAAATGCCCCAGGGCATTTTTTTTGTGCAAGAAAAGTTCGACTAGCTTGCTGAGGTCCAAACTTTTCTTGCACACGAGAATAGCGTAGTTGATGCTGTTCTCGTGTAAGGCGGAAAAGTTCGACTAGTATTTTTCGTATTTCAGGTCGGTTACTTTAAGGTATGCGAAGGAAATGACTAATATGCTGGGAATGAGGGGGATGAACTGTTTAAGCGTATAAAACAGATAAGCCTGGTCAAAGCCGATATTGGGGATATAGAAAAAAAGCTTTAAACTATTTAAGGCGATAAAAACAATGCATACAAAGTATTCAAAGAAAAGGTAAAGTTTCGACGTTCTAATGAGGATGATGCTGATGATAAAAATAAAAAGAGACAAAGCCAGAAGCGTGAAAAACTCAATGACGCTGGCATCTGCCATAGGCAGGCTTAAAAAACTATATTCATTTCCTGCAATAAAATAAGACAGAAACTCCACAAAATTTGCGGCGCAGGCAATAACGAAAAGTACAGCCATTACAGCTGATTTGATATAGGATGCAAGTTTGTTTTTTGCGAACATGTTTATTCTCCGTTTCGTATGGGCAATTAGCTAATGTAGTTTATGTCTAAATTATAGCAAAAAAATAAGTAATTGTGTTATTATAATTAAAAAACGATGTGGTGATGGGTTGATTGAATATTTAGAAGAAGACAAATCCAGTCTTACAATACGGACAGAAAATTTTGACCTGAAGCAGACCTTCGAATGCGGTCAGTGTTTTCGCTGGGTGAAATCCGGTGAAAACAGGTATACCGGGGTTGTAGAAGGAAAGGTAATAAGAGTCAGGCAGGATGGCAGCATTTTTACCTTTGAAGGCATAAACAAACAGGAATTCGACAATCAATGGATCCACTATTTTGACTTGGACCGGGATTATGCATCCCTGATAAGCCAGATTTCCATAGATCCCCTCCTTAAAGAAGCCGCCGAGTTCGGCAAGGGAATCAGGCTGTTATTGCAAAATGAATGGGAGACCACGGTGTCCTTTATTATTTCATCAAATAATAATATTCCAAGGATCAAAAAAATCATTTCCAGCCTTTGCATTCAGTTTGGTGACCGAATTGAGTCGAATGGGGAGACCTACTACACTTTTCCTGCTCCTGAGAAGCTGGCGACCGCGGATTGTAAGGATATGGATGAAATCAGGTGCGGGTACCGGTCCGCCTATATTATAGACGCCGCTGGAAAAGTTTCCGGGGGTGAGGTACGGTTATCGGAAATCAGAAAAATGGGATATGAAGAAGGAAGAAACGAGCTTTTGAAAATAAAGGGAGTAGGCCCTAAAGTAGCTGATTGCATCCTGCTTTATGGAGCAGGCAAGTATGAAAGCTACCCGGTTGATGTCTGGGTCAAGAAGGTGACGGAGCAATTGTTTCTTAAAAAAGATTCTACCATGAAGGAAATAAAAGAATTTGCATCTTCAAAATGGTCAGATGCAGCAGGTTTTGCACAACAATATTTATTTTATTACGCGAGAGAAAAAGGACTTTAGAGCGGAGGTATTCAATGACAGGAAATATCGTGAACGCCCTGGCTATCTTATTGGGAAGCCTGACGGGTATACTTTTTAAAAATAAGATTTCAGAACGATTTACATCCATTATGGTGGAAGGATTAAGTCTGGCAACAATGGTATATGGGATCAGCCAGGGGATCACAACAAAAAACCCCCTCATTCTTTTTATCAGCATTGCTGCAGGAGCCATCATAGGAGAAGCGTTTGACCTGGAGGAAAAGCTCCAGAGGATAGGCGATTATTTTCAGGAAAAATTCCAAAATTCCAATAATGTGGCTCAGGGGTTCGTTACGGCATCACTTTTATTTTGTGTCGGTGCCATGGCCATCATGGGCGGCTTGGAAAGTGGACTTCAAGGCACTCATAACATATTATTTGCAAAATCACTTCTTGATGGAATCATGTCCGTGGTTTTCGCCTCTGCCATGGGTATTGGAGTTGCCATATCGGCGGTTTCCGTATTTCTTTATCAGGGAAGCATTGTACTTCTATCAGGAATCCTGAAGCCGTTTTTGGTCCCGGGGGTAGTCACGGAAATGACTGCGGCGGGAGGTGTGCTGATCTTTGGCATCGGATTAAACATGCTTAAAATAAAAAGGCTGAAGCTTGGGAATCTGCTGCCTGCAGTATTTATTCCCATTATCATAAATCTTTTTTATCATATCTGAAACTCTTCGAAAATGTTAGCATTACCTGTTGACATTTTTATTTTATTTTTGTATCATTATAAGTACGATTAGCACTCGACGCGAATGAGTGCTAACAACAAAAATAATTTTTACTATATCCAAGGAGGTATTAAAGAATGTTAAAGCCATTAGGGGACAGAGTTGTATTAAAAGTAAGAGAAGAAGAAGCTACTACTGCAAGCGGTATCGTTTTACCGGGAAGTGCTAAAGAAAAGCCACAGCAGGCGGAAGTTATTGCAGTTGGAAGCGGAGAAGTTGTAGATGGCAATAAGATACCATTAGAAGTAAAGGTTGGAGACAAAGTAATATTCTCCAAGTATTCAGGATCAGAAATAAAAATGAACGGCGAAGAGTATCTTATCGTCAGACAAAACGATATTTTAGCAGTTATTGAATAATAAGATTAAAAACAGGAGGAATTAATAATGGCAAAAGATCTTAAATTTTCATCAGATGCAAGAACCGCTTTAGTTGACGGAGTCAATAAACTGGCGGATGCAGTTAAAATCACATTGGGACCTAAAGGAAGAAACGTAGTATTATCAAGATCCTACGGATCACCTATCATAACAAATGACGGAGTTACCATCGCAAAAGAAATCGAGCTTGAAGACCCGTACGAAAATATGGGCGCTCAGCTGGTTAAAGAAGTTGCCACAAAAACTAACGATGTAGCAGGAGACGGTACAACGACAGCGACTCTTCTTGCACAAGCAATTATCAGAGAAGGCCTTAAGAACCTTGCTGCAGGCGCAAATCCTATGGGACTTAAAAAAGGAATCGAGAAATCAGTTGAAGTTGTTGTTGCAGAACTTAAAACAAGAAGCAAAAAAGTTGAAAACAAAGAAGAAATCGCTCAGGTTGCTTCTATTTCAGCTGCAGACAATGAAATTGGTCAGCTTATCTCCGATGCTATGGATAAAGTAGGCAACGACGGTGTTATCACGGTTGAAGAAGGCAAATCCATGGGAATCGAACTTGAATTCACTGAAGGAATGCAGTTTGACAGAGGATATTTATCCTCATACATGGTAACAGACACAGAAAAAATGGTAGCGGTTCTTGACAATCCATTTGTTCTGATCACTGATAAAAAAATCAACAGCATCCAGGAAATCCTTCCTGTCCTTGAAGAAATCGTTAAAGTTAACGGAAAACTTCTGATCATTGCTGAAGATGTAGAAGGCGAAGCCTTAGCGACATTAGTTGTAAACAAATTAAGGGGAACATTCAACTGCGTAGCAGTAAAATCTCCAGGATTTGGGGACAGAAGAAAAGCTATGCTGGCTGACATCGCCGCTGTAACTGGTGGAGAAGTGATTTCTGAAGAGCTGGGACTGGAACTTAAAACAGTAACCTTAACTCAATTAGGTCGGGCAAGACAGATCAAAGTAGACAAAGAAAATACAATCATCGTTGAAGGCGACGGAAACAAAGGATTAGTTGACGAGCGAATCGCTCAGATCAAAAAACAAATTCCTGAAACAGATTCCGAGTATGATAAAGAGAAACTTCAGGAAAGACTGGCTAAACTTGCCGGTGGAGTAGCTGTTATTAAGGTAGGAGCTGCAACTGAGACAGAAATGAAAGAGAAGAAATACAGGATCGAAGATGCATTGAATGCTACACGAGCTGCAGTAGAAGAAGGTGTTGTCAGCGGCGGCGGTACAGCTTACATCAATACGATCAAAGCTGTTGATGCCCTAGTAGAGGCTCTTGAAGGGGACGAAAAAACTGGTGCAGCAATCATCAGAAGATCTCTTGAAGAACCAATCAGACAGATCGCAGCAAATGCAGGTCTGGAAGGTTCTGTGATCATAGAAAACCTGAAGAATAAAAAAGAAGGTATGGGCTTCGATGCGGCCAAAGGAATTTATGTAGATATGTTCCAGGCAGGAATCATTGACCCGACTAAAGTAACAAGATCTGCAATCCAGAACGCTGCAAGCGTTGCTGCAATGTTCCTGACTACAGAGGTTGCTGTAGCTGAACTTCCCAAAAATGAACCAATGATGCCAGGCGGCGGCGGTATGGGCGGCATGGGCGGCATGGGCGGTATGATGTAATTTCCACTTGAGAAAGTCTCGAAAGAGACTTTCTTTTCTTTTATTACCCTTAGACATATTGACAAATATAATGAGGAAGATTATACTTATAAAAATATCAATACCAAGTCGGAGACAAGTGGAGCGTGAACCCTATTTGTCTTTTTTTAGAGCAGGAAAGTTATCGGAGACGCTATTCTTGTGAATAGGTAAGTTTGAAAAGGTAGTTTAATCATAGGAGGCGAATAATGGATAATCAAGAGTTAGTGATCGTTCTGGATTTCGGGGGTCAATACAACCAGCTGATAGCCAGAAGAGTTAGGGAAGAAAACGTGTTTTGTGAGATACTGCCGTACGACACGACAGTTGAAAGAATACTTGGTAAAAACCCAAAGGGAATCATATTCACTGGAGGACCTTTGAGTGTGAATACTGAAAATGCACCTCAATGTGATAAAAAAATATTTGAACTGGGCATTCCCATCCTTGGAATATGCTACGGAGCCCAACTGATGGCTCGCTCATTGGGTGGTTATGTAGAGAAAGCAGAGATTCGGGAGTATGGAAAGAAAGAACTGAAAGTCCTTAAGGAAAGCCTGCTGATTGAGGATTTTATGGACGGATCCGTTACCTGGATGAGCCATACGGATTTCATCAAGGAGGTTCCTGAAAATTTCTCGATCACAGCAATAACCGATACCTGTCCGGTAGCGGCAATGGAAAATCCAGAAAAGAAGCTTTATGCGGTACAGTTCCATCCGGAAGTCGAGCATACAGAGTATGGAAAGAAAATCATTTCAAATTTCCTTTATGAGGTTTGCGGATGCAGCGGAAATTGGACAATGACAAATTTCGTCCATGAACAGATCAAACTTATCAAAGACAAAGTTGGAGATAAACGAGTTCTCTGTGCATTAAGCGGGGGTGTGGATTCCTCAGTTGCTTCCGTACTGATGCATAAAGCCATCGGCGACAACCTTTATTGCATATTTGTAGATCATGGGCTCCTTCGAAAAGATGAAGGCGACCAGGTGGAGCACATCTTCAAAAACAGATTCCGAATGAATTTTATCCGGGTGAACGCCCAGGACAGATTCCTTGGCAGACTTGAAGGCGTGTCCGATCCAGAAACGAAAAGAAAAATAATTGGCGAAGAATTCATCCGGGTATTTGAAGAAGAAGCCAAAAAACTGGAAGGAATTGATTTTCTGCTCCAGGGAACCATCTATCCTGACGTGATCGAAAGCGGAACAAAGGACGCAGCAGTCATCAAAAGCCACCATAACGTTGGGGGACTGCCTGAAGATCTGGATTTCGACCTGATCGAGCCACTGAGGGATCTGTTCAAGGACGAGGTCAGGGCAGTTGGCGAAGAACTGGGGATACCGAAGGATCTTGTGTGGAGACAGCCTTTCCCGGGACCAGGTCTGGCAATCAGGATCATTGGAGACATCACCAGAGATAAAATCGCGATTTTACAGGAGGCTGATTTTGTTTTCAGAGATGAAATCAAAAAATCTGGACTTGAGAATCAAATCTGGCAATATTTTGCCGTTCTTCCAGGAAACCGAAGTGTGGGTGTCATGGGTGACGAGAGAACCTATGATTACACCATTGCATTACGAGCAGTAACCAGTACAGACGGAATGACCTCAGACTGGGCAAGGATCCCTTTCGATGTTCTTGAAAGGATTTCTACAAGGATCGTCAATGAAGTCAAACATGTCAACCGCATCGTGTACGACATCACCAGCAAGCCCCCTTCTACGATTGAGTGGGAATAACATGAAGAAACGCTGCAACCCAGTAAAATCAGGGATTGTAGCGTTGTTTTTTTACACAGCAGCATGCCATCAGCCTCGCAAGCACGAAAAAAGCTTATGTCTCGAGAAAATCGATCTTCAATACCTTCAGAATTTCTTACGCTCATATTCACTGTGAAAACATCCTGTTTTTCCCGAAAATCTTCGATATTTCAGAGGATTTTCTGACCTCGCCAACGCAAAAATTTCTTAGCTTGCGATACTGATATGCTTGCGCATTTTGCTACTCGCCTGACAGACCAATAGTCATCGTGTACGACATAACCAGCAAGCCCCCTTCTACGATTGAGTGAGAATAGTTTGTAGCCATTTTCCTGGATTTTTTACTTACATTTGATTGAAAAATTATGATAAAATATAGTAGTAACGTGTAGTTCTGACGAACGTAAGTCCTGTTGTCAGAACTACACTTTTTTTAGGGTGGGAAAGTTCGACTAGCTTATTGAGCTTACCATGTCCATCTATGCTAAGAAGCAGTATTTGGAACAGCAGCAACGCAAATTCGGAGCGATAGACGAACAGTTTATAAAACGGGGAGAGGAATTGCTTTTCGGGGAGCTTGCTGCTGCGCTGGATATTCCAAAGGAGAGCGTACCGGATTACATTGCTGGAAGAATAGGAGGAAGGGAAGAATGAATAAAGTGAAAGTACTAAATAATAAAGTGCATCATGATAAATTTGGGGAGGGGATCGTTACCGATCAAACGATATCCAAGATAACGATACAGTTTTCAGAAGAATTTGGGGAAAAGAAATTCATGTACCCCTCCGCATTTGAGTCATTCTTGACGATGGGGAATCCTGCTTTACAGGAAATGATTGATGATGAATTGCGCACAATACGTAAGCAGCTGGAGGCTGAGGGGAAGCAACGCGAGGAAGAAGCCGAGCAGCGCCGGATTGAGGAACAACGGGCGCTGCTGAAGAAAAAGCTGTCTGCCAAAAAGTGCACTGCCAAAAGAAAAGCTCCAGCTATACCAAAAACTAAGCCGGTCAGCACGGAATCTGACGCTTAGAAGACGAGACGTTTGAGAAGCAGTCTGTTGCATAATAAATGCAACAGACTGCTTCTTTAAATTATGTAAAATTGGTATAATGAGGATATAGCTAATCACCTGCCTGAAAGGGGGAGGAATATGGTCAATCTGACTTCTGTGTTTTTTATTTTTATTTCTTTTCTGCTATCTTTCATATTTCCTTTTGTTCTTCTGATTTATATGAAAAAGAAGTACAAGACATCCCTTGTTTTTGTCCTTGCAGGGGCGATCATCTTCGCTGTTTTTCAGCTGATTGTCAGAATACCGCTGATCGGCTGGCTGAACGGAAATTTCTGGTTTTATACAAATGTGGTAAGCAATAATGTTCTCTATGGTCTTTTCCTGGCATTCACAGCAGGTCTGTTTGAAGAAAGCGGAAGATACCTGGCGTTTCGATTGATCGGCGGCAGAATCAACTGGGCAAATTCCGTGGGCTATGGGATTGGTCATGGGGGATTTGAATCCGTCGCGCTTATCGGCACAACATACCTGGCCAATCTGATCGCAGTGGGGTATCTGAATTATGGATTGTTCGGAAATATCATTAATTGGCTGCCTCAGATATTTAACAATATGGAAGCAATCAAAGAAATCTTTCGTTCGACACCTTCCTACTATTTTCTTTTAGGCGGAATCGAGCGAGTGATGACCATCATCATTCATATTGCCCTTTCGCTGTTAGTGGCAAAAAGTTTTATCCGGAAAAAACCGTTGTACCTGTTGTATGCGATCCTGATCCATACGCTGATCAATCTGGCTGCGGTATTTTCTCCCAATATATTGATCGCAGAATTTTCTGTTCTGATATTTGCATTGATTTCAGGGTATTACATCAATGAATCGAAGTATACGTTTGGTTCGTGGTAGCTTAGAAAATGGAGGGATCGACATGAAAAAAAGTTTATTCTTTGCAGTAATCCTGATGATGGTTACCCTGACTGCCTGTTCTTCAGGTCCGAGTATTGATGAGGTCGCCGCTTATGGGGATCCAAAGGTCGAAAGCATGCTTCAAGGCTATAATGAAGACGACTTTGCATTGTTCAGCAGGGATTTTGGGCCAATGATGAAAGCCGCTCTAAATGAAAAATTGTTTGATACCGTTATAAAGGTTCAGGTAAAAGAGGTTATTGGAGAATATCAGACTAAAAAACTGGTAAAGATAACCGAGAAGACTAATGAAGGTAAAAATTATGTCGTCGCGATTTACAGGGCAAAATTTTCTAAGGAGGAAGGGGATGTTGCCATCACTGTGTGGTTTACAGATGATGAACTGAAAAATATCGAAACCGTTCTTTTCAGTTCTCCCCGGTTGATAGAAGCCAATGGATAATCTCGTAATTTATATCGCAATATTTGTATTTGGGTTTTCTCTGGATCTCGTAACGAAAAAAATTGCCAACGAAAAGCTTCTCATGCTGCGTCCGGTAAAACTGTGGGGACCCTTTTACTTTGTCCTTCTTCACAATACCGGTGCTGCCTATGGATTCTTAAAGAACAGGAGAGGTCTTCTTCTGTTGCTTTCAACGATTTCCATTATCCTTTTGATTATCATTTTCCTTGCTGCCTTGTTTCTGAATTATGGGATTTTGTTTCTGGCGTCACTGATCACCATCATCACTGGAGCCATAGGCAACTATACGGAGAGGGTTTCAGGGGGAAAAGTCACGGACTTTATTTTCATAAAAGTAAAATATTTTCCTGTTTTCAATTTGGCAGATCTTTTTATTTTTTCAGGAACGATCATGCTATTGATTGCAGCGAATAGTTAATAAGGCATAAAGGTCCAAAAAAATAATATAAAGAGGCAAGCCTCTTTATATTATCTCTATTGGAACCAGACTAAATGAAAAAATCATTAGTTTTGGAAAGGGAAAAGGGGGTTGGTTCCAGTTAGTATTCTCTTCACCACTATAATACTACGTGAACCTTAACTGAACCTTTAAATTCAAACAAATCAAAATAAAATTTCGGGGGCCAAAATGAGAGTTCTGCTTGTTGAAGATGAAAAGGCACTGGCTCAGGCAATGGCGAAACTTCTAGAACGAAACCACATCCTGGTGGATGTGGTTTATGATGGTCTTGAGGGGAAACTGCTTTCCTGTGAAAAAATATATGATGTCGTTATTCTTGATATCATGCTGCCCACAATGGATGGCTATGAGATTTTAAACAGCATCAGGGAAAAAGGAATGAACACACCAGTGCTGTTTCTGACGGCTTTGGACAGTGTAAAGGATAAAGTCAAAGGACTCAACAAGGGTGCAGATGACTATCTGGTAAAACCATTTGATACTGATGAGCTTTTGGCCAGGATAAGAGCACTGGGCAGAAGGCCCAAAGACATCTATGTGGACAATTTTATCAGTTTTGCAGATATTAAGCTGAATATCAGCAACAGTGAACTTTCTATCAATGACTCACCAAAGAATCTGACGGCGAAGGAAGCTCAGCTGCTGGAAATGTTTCTCAGAAGCCCTGGAGTGATCATCTCAAAAGATCAGATCCTTGACCGGATCTGGGGGATAGAAAGTGAAGCTGCTGAAAATAGCGTGGAGATTTATGTCCACTATCTTCGGAAGAAGCTATTGAAATCAAAAGCGGAAATCCTGACCATCAGGGGGTTGGGCTATGTGTTGAAGGAGCGAAGAAAAGTAGATGCTAAATAAGCTTAGATTGAACCTGGCTGTTCTAAATACCGTAGTCCTCACATTGATCCTTATTGCTATTTCAGGATTTTTGTATATCACCATGCTGATCAATATCAAGACCGATGTAGACAGCGAACTGGTTACGGCGTCAGAAGAGGTAGGCATTTATGTGAATTACTTTGATGGAATCAGAGAAGGAGCCCCCAGGGAATCTGAGAAAGACAAAAACTATGATGAAATCATGCAAAAACTACTGAATAAAAATATTACAGCAATCATATGGAATGATCAGTTTGAGGTCATTCAAAGCCCTATCTACCAGCAAATGCCTGACGATATACTAAAGGATGTCGCTGTCTACAACTTTAAAAATGGTATGATCGGAACACAAAAAGTAACGAACTATCGATATGGTATAATTGATATGAAAATTTACACCACATCTTTTGTAAATACTGATGGGGAGCTCAGAGTCGTTCAGACATTAAAGAATATGAATGCAGAAGTCAGCTTTCTGAACTGGCTGACAAGAATCATTATCATCTCTGTGATCATTGGGATGACCTTGTCTTTTTTTGGAGGATATTTCATCTCTGGAAAGTCGATTATTCCTGTGAAGAATTCCATCGAAAAACAGCAGGAGTTTGTTGCCAATGTTTCCCACGAATTGAGGACACCTCTGGCAGTCGTCCAGACGAATCTGGAAGTAGTGAAAAGCTCCGGGGATGAGAGCATCAAGGATCAGATGATGTGGATAAACAATGCCTACGATGAAACGAAAAGGATGCAAAAGGTTGTAACAGATCTGCTTTTTCTTGCCCGAGCAGATGCGGGGCAGCTTCTTCTGATGCGAGAAAAGTTTAATCTTGATTATCTGGTGACGGGTACCTGCGAAAAACTGATGGGCCTTGCTGCCAGAAAAAACATCAGCATATTCACGAATATCGACGACAAGATCCATCTGTTTGCGGACCAAAACAAGATGATCCAGCTCATCGTGATCCTTGTGGATAACAGTATCAAATACAGCCCGGAAAAGACAGGGATCACAATTACTTCCATTAAAAACAAGAATTTCATTCATTTAACCTTTAAAGATCAGGGGATCGGCATCTCTGAAAAAGATCTGGAAAGCCTCTATGAGCGGTTTTTCCGGGCGGACAAGGTGCGTTCAAGGGAAGCGGGAGGGACCGGCCTGGGTCTTTCCATTGCCAAGTGGATCGCAGATGAACACGATTGGAAAATAAATATAGCAAGCGAGTTGGGAAAAGGAACAACAGTAACTTTATCAATCCCCGCTGAACAGACAATATATGAGGAGGAATAGCAATGAACAGATTAAGATTGCATGGAACAGAAATTATTACAGGACTGGGAAGCATCAGCGCCATCAATGAGCTATGCTTTGAAAGATATTTTATCGTGACAGGACATAATTCCATGTTCAAAAACGGAACCATCGATAAAATTAAAGAAATGCTGGACCGAAAGGGCAAGGAATATCTCATATTCTCTGGAGTGGGCGCAAACCCGAGCACGGATGAAGTTTTAGAGGGTTTGAAAGCAATCAACAAAATCAAACCGGACTGTGTCATTTGTGTAGGGGGCGGTTCAGCCATTGATGCCGGGAAGGTTATGACCATTTTGTATGAATACCCTGAACTTAACCTTGAAAAAGCCAAGACTGAGATCATGGAGCTTGAAAGAGAAAAAACCTGTCTTATCGCAATTCCATCCACTTCAGGAACAGCAACAGAAGTTACCAAAACAGCAGTGATCACCTATCAAGGGATCAATCTTAAAATCGGGCTGAAATCCTATGCCTTCATTCCAGATATTGCGATACTTGACGGAGAACTCACCCTGTCCATGCCGAAAACCGTTGCCGCCTACACGGGAATGGATGCCATGACTCATGCGGTGGAGTGCTATACCAACGATAAGCTTGAAGACTTCAGCGAAGTCCTGTGTTCAGGCGCTATTGAAGGACTATACAAATACCTGCCTTCGTCTTACGAGAATGCTGATCTGGAGAGCCGGCAAAAAGTGCACAATTATCAGGCCATCGCGGGTATGGCTTTTCATAATATCGGCCTGGGAATGGATCATGGCATATCCCATGCTTTCGGCGGAAAATTCGGATATGGCCACGGGCTGTTGAATGCGGTGGGGCTTCCTTACGTCCTGAGGTACAACAGCCGGGACAGCATCGTAAAAGAAAAACTGGAAAAACTTGCCGAGCGATTAAAAGTTCCTGATTTCGTCGAGGCAATTGCCGAACTGAACAGACGTCTGAATATCCCTGCTTCTTTCATGGAAATGGGAATATCCGAAGAAGAGTACTTGAGTAACTTCCAGGAGCTTCTAGAAAACAGCATGCTGGGTTCCACCCGGGGGAATCCCGTTTTAATGGATAAAATTGAAATGAAAAAGGTGCTTGATTCCATATACTATGGTAAAATAGTTTTTTAAGAATTGTAAATTGCATTTGGGAGGAAATAATGGATCTTATTAAAGGACTTAATGAAAGACAGAAGAAGGGCGTGCTTGCTACAGACGGGCCAGTGCTGATTCTTGCAGGAGCAGGTTCCGGAAAAACAAGGACGATCATTCACAGGATCGCTTATATACTTCAGCAGAATAAGGCCAAACCCTGGGAGATACTCGCTCTTACGTTTACGAACAAGGCAGCTGAAGAGATGAGAAATAGAATTAGAGAAATGAATATCGAAGGCGCCAACGATATCTGGATGAGCACCTTTCATTCCATGTGCGCAAAGATCCTGAGATTTCACTGCAATCTTATCGGGTATGATCGAAATTATGTAATATATGATACTTCAGACGTAAAAACCGTTATTAAGAATTGTCTTCAAGCCCTTGCCCTTGACGAAAAAATGTACAGTGTAAGTGCCATGATTTCCAGAATATCTGATTTAAAGGAAAAAGGCATCCTTCCGGAAGAGTTCCTGAAGCAAAGCGCAGGGGACTATCGGGAGGAAAAAATCGCTGGGATTTATGAGATGTATCAGAAGACGCTTTATTCCAATAATGCCATGGATTTTGATGATCTTCTCCTGAACACGGTCAGACTCTTTGAAAAAAATCCTGACATCCTGGAATATTACCAGAATAAATTTAAGTACGTGGTTGTTGACGAGTACCAGGATACCAATCCTATCCAATATAAGCTTACGGAAATGCTGGCAAAAAAACACCGGAATATATGCGTGTGCGGTGATGACGATCAGAGCATCTACGCTTTCCGAGGCGCCGATATAAAAAATATCCTCGACTTTGAAAAGAACTACCCGGAAGCGGCTGTCATCAAGCTGGAGCAAAACTACAGGTCTACCCCAAACATCATTGAAGCGGCGAATAATGTCATTCAAAACAATGCCAAGAGGAAAGACAAACAAATGTGGACAGACAAGCTGGAAGGGGAAATCATTGAATGTCACCAGCTTAATGATGAACGAGACGAAAGCAATTTCATTTCAGGTGAGATCAAAAAACTGGTGAAGACAGGCAAGTACGATTTCAAGGATATTGCGGTCTTATACCGGACAAATGCCCAGTCCAGGGTATTTGAGGAGTCCTTCATCGCGGCCCATATCCCTTATAAAATGGTTGGGGGAACAAAATTCTATGCACGGCAGGAAATCAAGGACATCATGGCCTATCTGATTGTTCTGGACAACAACCGGGACGATTTAAGTATCCGAAGGATCATCAACATGCCTAAAAGAGGAATTGGGGAAGCTACCATCGACAAACTCCAGCAGTTCGCGGAATTCAAAAGATGGTCCCTGTCCGATGTCATTCTTAACATCGATGAGATGGTGGGGCTTTCCTCAGGGGTAATGGCAAAACTGAAGGAATTTTCTGAAATGATCAAGGAATTCACCCGGAAAAAAGATGAAATCAAGCTCAGTCAGCTGATTGAAAAAGTAATTGTCGATTCCGGTTATCTTTCCATGCTGGAAAGCGGGAAGATGCAAAATGCCCAGTCCAGAGCTGAAAATCTTAAGGAACTGGTTTCCGGTGCTGTGGAATTTGAAAAGAATTCACTGGATAAGGATCTGACCTCCTTCCTGGAGAATGTGGCGCTGTATTCTGAAACCGATAAAATCGATGCGGAAGGTGGAGAAGTCCTCCTCATGACGCTGCATAATGCAAAAGGTCTGGAATTCCCGGCCGTATTCATTCCAGGATTGGAAGAGGGGATTTTTCCCCACGACAGGTCCAAAGACAATGAAGAGGAGCTTCAGGAGGAAAGAAGACTTTGCTATGTAGGGATCACCAGAGCCAGAGAAAAACTGTATCTGACCTATGCCAAATACCGTACCGTTTATGGCAGATTGAACTACAATATCAAATCCAGATTCCTTGACGAAATTCCAGTGCACCTCCTTGAGGTGAACGAGGCGGAAGTGGTTCAGAGCAGAACCGTCAGCACAATAAATACCAATAACAAGCAGAGCATCAATAGCCAGATGGGCAGATTCATGAAACCGGAAAAAGCAACGGCTTCCCAGGAAAAAAATATCCTGGAAGGCTCCAAAGTTGAACATAAAGTGTGGGGAGAAGGCACAGTCATCTCCTTGTCCGGCGAAGGGGACAAACAGGTCGCTACAGTTGCCTTCCCGGGTCTGGGAATTAAAAAGATACTCGTCAGCATGGCGCCAATTAAGATTCTATGATGTAGGGTGGTAGCATGAATATGGATCCCAAAAAAGAAATTGAAGAGCTGGTAACGGAAATTGAACGGCACAACAAGCTTTACTACGAAGAGGATGCCCCTGAAATTGACGACAGCCTTTATGACGCGCTTTTAAAAAGGCTGTTTGAACTTGAGGAAAACTATCCCCAATTCAGACTGTCCTACTCTCCAACAGGGAGAGTGGGTGGAAGAGCGCTGGACAGCTTTGAGAAAGTGCCCTTTACTTCTCAAAAACTCAGCCTTTCCAATGCATTCGATGAAGATGACCTAAGGGCGTTCGACCTGAGGGTTTCAAAAATCGTTTCTGACTATGAATATGTGGTGGAATATAAATTTGACGGCCTAACCGTGGTGCTTTTTTATGAAGAGGGATTATTCATAAAAGGAGCCACAAGAGGTGACGGAACCGTGGGAGAGAATGTCACCGAGAATTTAAAGACCATAAAAAACATCCCTTTGAAACTGGAAGAGAAAGTTAATCTGGAAGTCAGGGGAGAAGTCTATATCAATAAGGACGACTTCGTCAAACTGAATGAGGAAAGGGACAAGGAGGGCCTGAATCTCTTTGCAAATCCCAGAAACGCCGCAGCAGGCTCCATCCGGCAGCTGGATCCCAAAGCCGCAGCCAAAAGGCCTCTGGACATCTTTGTTTTCAGCATGGAACAAATTCAAGGGAAAACTTTCGAGAGTCATTCGGAAAGTCTTCATTACTTGTCCAGGCTGGGTTTTAAGGTCAGCGAGACCATTAAAGCCAAGGATATGGAAGAGGTGATCAGGTTTTGCAAGGAAGTAAACACCCAAAGGGCAAATCTTCCTTACGAAATAGATGGTATCGTTATAAAAGTGGATGATCTCCAGCAAAGAGAGCTCCTTGGAGACACCTCCAGGAATCCAAGGTGGGCCATCGCCTATAAATTTCCCCCGGAAATAAAGGAATCCGTAATCCTGGATATCCTTGTACAGGTAGGGCGTACTGGAGCTCTCACACCGGTTGCGGTCCTTGAACCGGTGCTTATCTCCGGTTCGGTGGTTTCAAGAGCGACACTGCATAATGAAGATTTTATCATAGACAGGGATATTCGGATTGGCGACCATGTACTGATTCGAAAAGCCGGCGAAATCATCCCTGAAATCATGGAGGTCAATCTTCAAAAGAGAAGTGCAACTTCCCTGCCTTATGCCATGCCGAAAGAATGTCCTGAGTGCGGCAGTCCGGTCTATCGAAAGGAAGGGGAAGCGGACACTCGCTGCTTAAATGCTTCCTGTCCTGCCCAGATCAGAAGGAAAATTGTTCATTTTGTATCCAAGGGGGCCATGAATATTGAAGGAATGGGGCCTTCCCAGGTCAGAAAACTTTTAGATCATAATATAATAGAAGATATTAGTGGAATCTACCACCTGGAAGAAAGAGGAGATGAAATCATACAGCTTGAGAACATGGGAGAAAAATCGCTGAAGAAGCTTTTGGCTTCCGTGGAAGAGTCCAAAAACAGGGATCTGGCAAAACTGATTTATGCCCTGGGCATTCCAATGGTAGGAGAGAAGATCTCCAAAGTTCTGGCGGAAAAATTCCGGGAGATCGATCAGCTTATCCATGCTAAGGCTGATGACCTGAAGGAAATCGATGAAATCGGTGAAATTATCGCTGAGGAAGTGGAACATTTTTTCTTAAATCCGGATAATCTGAAGCTGATCCAAAAGCTGAAGGATCTGGGAATCAATATGAAGAGCTTAAACCCAGAGAAGCCAGCACAGGGACTGTTCAAGAGTGCAAAGTTTGTACTGACAGGCACACTGCCTACCCTGAAGAGAGATGACGCTAAAGAACTCATTGAAAAAAACGGCGGTAATGTGGTTGGCTCGGTCAGCAAAAATACAGATTATGTGCTGGCAGGGACTGAGGCAGGCTCAAAGCTGGAAAAAGCGGAAAAATTAGGTGTGAAAATCATCAGCGAAGAAGAGTTTCTGGCAATGCTCAAATAAAATTTGTAATAAGAAAAAACTTGGAATATAATTAAGTTTAAACGAAAATCATGAATAATTATTAATAGAGGTGATCAAATGAAACTTACGAAGGAAGATGTGAAGTACGTTGCTGATCTTGCTAGACTGGAATTCACCAATGAAGAAATCGATCGTTATGTTCATCAGCTTACAGATATCCTTGAATATGAGGAGCAGCTAAATGAATTGGATACATCAAATGTTGCCCCCACCGCCCATGTTCTGCCCATACACAACGTGTTCAGAGAAGATGTGGTAACACCATCCCTCGACCGAGAAAAAGCGCTCATGAACGCGCCGGAACAGGATAAAGGCTGTTTCAAGGTGCCGAAAGTTATTGAATAGAGGAGGAGACCAATGGAAAGAATAAGCACAATTCACGAAATTAACGACCTGATCAATAAAAAAGAAATCACATATAAGGAAGTAACCAATGCCTATATCCACAGGATAGAAAGCGTTGAAGAAAAAGTCCAGAGCCTCTTGAAATTCATGCCTGAGGAAGCCTTGAAAAAAGCTGAGGAAGCTGATGAAAGCGGAAATACCCTGTCTCCGTTAAATGGGATTCCTTACGGGCTAAAAGATAATATCTGTACGGAAGGCTACGAGACCACATGTGCGTCAAAGATTCTATACAATTTTGTACCTCCCTACAGTGCCGCTGTGGCGGAGAACCTGAATGCTTCCGGTGCGATTTTGTTAGGAAAAACAAACATGGATGAGTTTGCCATGGGATCATCCAATGAAAACTCCTCTGTAAAGAAAACCTTCAACCCATGGGATATATCCAGAGTGCCAGGGGGATCAAGCGGAGGGTCTGCAGCCAGCGTCGCAGCTGAGGAAGTTGTATTTTCACTTGGTTCCGATACCGGGGGGTCCATCCGACAGCCCGCATCCTTTTGTGGCGTGGTAGGTCTGAAACCTACTTATGGTCTTGTTTCAAGATACGGTCTGATCGCTTTTGCCTCATCCCTCGATCAGATAGGACCCATTACCAAGGATGTCACAGACTGTGCCATCGTCCTTAATACCATCGCCGGCCATGATAAAAGGGATTCCACATCAGTCAGCATGGAAAAGAAAGATTACACGACCTTCCTTAACCGGGAGATCAAAGGTATGAAAATAGGGATCGCAAGAGAATATTTTGCGGAGGGACTGAATTCCCAGGTGGAAAGTCTTCTGAAGGAGGCCATCAAAACCTATCGGGATATGGGAGCCGAAATCGTAGAAACCAGTCTTCCTTACTCCAAATATGCCCTTTCCGCATACTATATCATCTCCTCCGCTGAAGCAAGCTCAAATCTTGCCCGGTATGACGGCATTCGATACGGTTACCGGACGGAAGAATTTGACAACCTTCTTGACCTTTACAAGAAAACCAGGAGTGAAGGCTTCGGCGAGGAAGTCAAAAGAAGGATCATGCTGGGAACCTATGCCCTTAGCTCAGGGTACTATGATGCCTATTATAAAAAAGCGCTTCAGGTCAGAACGCTGATCAAAGAAGATTTTGACAATGCTTTCAAGTCCTGCGATGTGCTTTTATCGCCTACCTGTCCGACCACCGCCTTCAAAATCGGAGAAAAAAGTGCAAATCCTCTGGAAATGTACTTATCGGATATTTATACAGTTCCAGTGAATATTGCAGGGATCCCTGCAATCTCCGTCCCCTGCGGATTTGACCGGGAGGGTCTCCCGGTCGGCATGCAGCTGACGGGCAGGGCTTTTGGAGAAAATGATATTTTAAAGGCGGCTTATGCTTTTGAACAGGCAACGGACTTCCACAAAAAAAGAGCGGTCATATAGGGAGGAAAGATTTATGGATTATGAAATCGTAATAGGACTTGAAATACATTCTGAGCTGGATACAAATTCTAAAATATTCTGCGGCTGCAGCACCACCTTTGGGGCGGAAGAAAACACCCAGACCTGCCCTGTATGTCTGGGGCTGCCGGGGACACTACCGGTATTAAATAAAAAAGTGGTGGAGTATGCGGTCAGGGCGGGTATCGCTATGGACTGTAAAATCGCAAATTTTTCAAAGCTGGACAGGAAAAATTATTTTTATCCTGACCTTCCCAAGGCTTACCAGATCTCCCAGTTTGACCTTCCCATTTGTCAGCGAGGGGATGTGGAAATCGAGGTTGGAGATTATAAAAAAACCATCGGGATCACCCGTATACATATCGAGGAGGATGCAGGAAAGCTTATCCACGACTCAGGAGAGGGAACTTTAGCAGACAACAACCGATGCGGAGTGCCCCTGATCGAGATCGTTACAGAGCCTGACATGAGAAGCGCTGCAGAAGCCCGGACCTTCGCTGAAAAAATCAAGTCCATTCTTGAATATACCGAGGTTTCCGACTGTAAAATGCAGGAAGGTTCCTTACGATTCGACGTCAATCTTTCGGTAAGGAAGAACGGGACAAAAGAACTGGGCACAAGAACAGAAATGAAGAACCTAAACTCCTTCAGAGCACTGGAAAGAGCTGTGGAAGCAGAATCCAGAAGGCAGATCTTTGAACTGGAAAGAGGAAACCGGATCATCCAGGAAACCCGAAAATGGGACGATGACAATGGGGAAAGCTTCTCCCTTCGAAGCAAGGAAGAAGCCCATGACTACAGATATTTCCCGGATCCTGATCTGGTGCCCATTGTCCTGGAGAACTCCTATATCAAAGAAATTGAAGATCATCTGCCAAAACTTCCCTGGGTGAGAAAGAAAGACTACATGGAAAAATGGAACCTTTCAGAATACGATGCGGACGTGCTGACGGTTTCAAAAGACACCGCAAGTTTCTTTGAAAAAACGGTTGAAGCCTGTGGAGACCCTAAATCCGTTGTTAACTGGATCATGGGAGATATCTCTGCCGCCCTCAATGAGCAAAATATATCCATGAAAGATGTGAAATTCTCACCTGGAGACTTAGGAGAATTGATCGGACTGATCAACAAAAAAGCGATCAGCGTCAGCATTGGAAAACAAGTGCTTAAACAAATGATGGAGACAGGAGAGTCACCTTCGAAGATCGTTGAAAAAAGCGGTTTGTCCCAGATGAACGACGAGGACGAGCTCAAAAAAATCGTTCTGACCGTTTTGGAGAAAAATCCGCAGTCCGTTGAAGATCTTAAAAATGGCAAAGAAAAAGCCATAGGCTTCCTGGTAGGACAAATCATGAAGGAAACAAAAGGGAAAGCAAATCCTCAGGTGGTCAATAAACTCATCAAGGATAACATTTAAAATTACTCTAAACAGCATCTGAATGATAATTTCAAGGATGCATTGTTCGTGGAACAGTGCATCTTTTTATCATGATCCCTATACTAAAAATTATGTATAAATATACTAAAATTTGATTTTGAATCAAGAGAATAGGGGTATAAGTAATATCGTGAGTAAAAACCTGGCATAAAATTATTGCACTATAATTTTTTTGATGATATATTATTTAATGTTAAATTCTCACAACGCAATTAAACCCTTGAAGTTATCACTATTTAACATGGAATAACAATGTTATAATGGTTTTATCTTATTTCAGGGAAATAACATTTAGGAAGTGATCACAATTGTTTCAGTATATTATTAAAAGACTTGGATATACGCTGCTCACCATCGTCATCATCTCTACTATCACATTCTTTCTGATGAATCTTGTACCAGGAGGCCCTTTTTTAAGTGAAAAAAGTCCTTCCCCTGCAGTTTTAGAAGCTATGAATGAAAAATACGGTCTGGACAAACCTCTTGGTGTCCAGTATAAAAATTACATGCTTAAGCTTGCTCAGGGAGATCTGGGGATTTCCATCAAGAAAAAAGGAAGATCGGTTAATGATATTATCGCCGAAAAATTTCCGGTCTCCGCTAAAGTAGGCGGGGTAGCTGTTGGAATCGCTATTTTCTTAGGTATTCCCATGGGCGCTGTTGCCGCTTTGAACAGAGGAAAGTTTTTGGATAATGGGCTGATGTTCATATCCACACTGGGCATCGCCGTACCCGGCTTTGTTGTTGCCACATCCCTGATGATCATATTCGGGGTCAAGTTAAGGCTCTTGCCCACTTTTGGGCTTTCCAGCCCGCTCCATTATATTCTCCCGGCCTTGACTCTGGCTTTTTATCCCATGTCCTACATGGCAAGACTGATGAGATCCAGCATGCTGGATGTCCTGGGACAGGACTATATCAGAACTGCAAGAGCAAAAGGGGTCTCTGAATTTACCATGCTGTTCAAGCATGCCCTCAGAAATGCGATCCTTCCCATCATAACCTATCTTGGACCACTCCTTGCTTATGTTTTGACGGGCAGCTTTGTTGTTGAAAAAATCTTTACGATCCCTGGCCTGGGGGGAGAATTTATCAGTTCCATTACCAACAGGGATTACCCCCTGATCATGGGCACCACCATATTCCTGGCTGCATTTTTGGTACTTATGAATGTACTGGTTGATATCATGTATAAACTTGTTGATCCCCGGATCAAACTAAAATAGAAAGGCAGGCAAAATATTGGAAGAAAACAGACTAAACACCAATCCTTTGAGTTTTCATCTCAAGGCGGAAGATTTCCTGCCTGCGGATGCCAGTGAAAAAAAAGAACTTGTAGTTATGCGTGAAAGCGTCTCCTATTGGAAAGACGGTTTCACCAGGCTGCTTAAAAAGAAGCTTGCCATGACAGCGCTGGCTTTTATTGTTTTTGTACTGTTCTTTGCATTTGTATTTCCAAGCTTTTACCCATACCGTTATGAGCAGCAAATCAGAGGAAGTGAAGACCTCCGGCCTTTTGAGTATTCTCAGGAGGAGCAGGCAAAAATAGACGGCGGCGAAAGTGTCGCCCCCCATTATCTTGGCACGGATAGCCTCGGGAGAGACATGATGATTCGGATCATGATGGGAACAAGAATTTCCCTTCTTGTGGGGCTGATCGCAAGCTTTATCATTCTGATCATTGGATCAGTCTACGGAGCGATTTCAGGATACTTCGGTGGGCGGACGGACATGATCATGATGAGGATCGTGGATATCATTTATACGGTACCCGATATTCTGGTGATCATCCTCCTTATGGTGACCTTGAAGGAACCTCTTAAGATTTTATTTGAAAAGAACGAATTTTTAAGCAAATTGGGAGTCATTGGACCTGGCTTGATCGCAATATTTATCACCTTTAGTCTTCTTTACTGGGTAGGCATGGCAAGGATCATACGTGGTCAGGTCATGATGATCAAGGAACAGGAATTTGTTACCGCAGCGAGAGCATTGGGCGCATCCTCCTCCAGGATTATCACCAAACATCTTCTGCCCAATTGTATCGGAACGATCATCGTAACAACCACCTTACAGATCCCTTCGGCAATATTTACAGAATCCTTTTTAAGCTTTTTGGGTCTGGGTGTATCTGCGCCCATGCCAAGTCTTGGCTCACTGGCAGCAGATGCCATAAGCGGGATCACATCGTACACCTATCGGTTGATTGCCCCCGCGGTAGTCATCAGTATTATAATACTTGCTTTTAACCTCTTAGGTGACGGATTAAGAGATGTATTCGATCCAAAGCTGAAGAAGTAGGAGGAAGAAAATGAATAATAAAGAATTATTACTTGATATCAAAAACCTGAGCATATCGTTTTTTACTCCCTCTGGAGAGGTCAAGGCCGTAAACGATGTGTCTTACCATATGTATGACGGAGAAGTCCTGGGCATTGTTGGCGAGTCGGGAAGCGGGAAGAGCGTATCTTCCTATTCCATCATGGGACTGATCAGCGATCCCGGAAAGATCGTCAATGGAAGCATCATGTTCAACAATCACCAGATCGATAAAATGACAGAAAAAGAGCTTCAAAAAATAAGGGGGAAGGAAGTCAGTATTATCTTCCAGGATCCCATGTCCTCTTTAAATCCGGTTTTCACCATCGGACATCAGATATCCGAGGTATTGAAGCTCCACACGAAATTATCAAACGAAGAAATCAAAAAAAGGTCAATTGAGCTACTGGAACTTGTTGGTATGAATGAACCTGTAAAAAGGTATTCCCAGTATCCCCACGAATTTTCCGGCGGGATGAGACAAAGAGCGATGATCGCAATGGCGCTGGCTTGCGAACCCAAAATGCTGATTGCAGACGAGGCGACAACAGCGCTGGATGTGACAATTCAGGCGCAGATCCTGGAGCTTATGGTTGAACTCAAGGATAAAATCGGAATGTCCATCATCATGATCACCCATGACTTGGGTGTGGTGGCAAGCATGTGTGAAAAGCTTGCGGTCATGTATGCAGGCAGGATCGTCGAGTTTGGAACCGTGGAAGATATATTTTACAATACGAAACACCAATATACGCTGGGACTCTTAAAATCAATTCCAAAAATCAACGCAGATGAGCATGAAAGACTTATTCCCATCGAAGGCACGCCAGTTGATCTTCTTTATCCCCCTGAAGGGTGTCCCTTTGCCCCCAGATGCGAGAAGACCATGAAGATCTGTCTGACCCAGATGCCCGGATATACCTACCTTTCCGACGAGCATTACAGCGCTTGCTGGCTCCTCGACAAGGAGAAATTCGAAGGGGAAAAAGGTGAATGAAATGACAAAAAAATTACTTGAAGTTAACGGCTTAAAGCAATATTTCCCGGTAAAAGATGGATTCCTGAAGACCAATTACGTCAAGGCTGTGGACGGGGTAACTTTCCATATCGATAAAGGCGAGACTTTAGGGCTGGTAGGAGAAAGCGGCTGCGGAAAAACGACCGTCGGAAGAACACTACTTAGGTTATATGAACCTACAGAGGGGCAGATCATCTATGATGGTGTGGATATCACCAATGTGAACATGCTCCCATACCGAAAAAAGATGCAGATCGTATTCCAGGATCCCTACGCTTCCTTGAATCCAAGGATGACAGTAGGGGATATTGTAGGGGAACCCATCGATATCCACAATCTTGCAAAAAATGCTAAAATAAGAAAAGAAAAAATTATCAGTCTGCTGGAAACCGTAGGCTTAAACAGTGAACATGCCAACCGGTATCCCCATGAGTTTTCCGGCGGTCAGAGACAGCGAATCGGTATCGCCAGGGCCCTGGCCGTTGACCCGGAATTTATCGTGTGTGATGAACCCATATCCGCACTGGATGTTTCCATACAGGCACAGGTCATTAACATGCTGGAAGATCTTCAGAAAGAAATGGGCCTCACCTACCTTTTCATTGCCCATGACCTTTCCATCGTAAAGCATATCAGCAACAGGGTGGGGGTCATGTACCTGGGAAAAATCGTTGAACTGGCAGGCAGTGACGACATGTACAGGAATCCTTTGCACCCGTATACACAATCGCTTCTTTCAGCCATTCCCATACCGGACGTCAGGCTGTGTCGGGAACAGGAACGTATCATATTGCAAGGGGATGTGCCCAGTCCCCTGAATCCGCCTTCAGGCTGCAGTTTTAGAACCAGATGTCCTTATGCGAAAGAAATCTGCGCAAAAGAGATCCCGCTATTTAAAGAATATGGGAATAACCATATTGCAGCATGCCATAGGATCGGAGAAATATAATATTTTAAGATTAATGCAGCATAGCATATTTTATGTTATAATCATGTTATGTTGATTAATAAATTTTAAATGGGGGGAACTAATATGAAGAAAAAAGTACTTTCTTTGTTACTTGTGGTATTCATGGTAGTCGCGTTATTAGCTGCCTGCTCTTCAGCACAAGTACCAAAAACTGAAATGCTTTCGGTCAATGTTGGACCGGAACCAGAGAGCATAGACCCAGCTTTTAACGAAGCCGTTGATGGAGCTACGCTGTTGGTGCACGCATTTGAAGGTCTGATGACTCTTGACAAGGATGGCATGCCTGTACCTGGACAAGCGGAATCGTATAAAGTTAGCGACGATGGTCTGACTTATACCTTTACACTAAGAGACGACATCAAATGGAGCGACGGAGAAGATGTAGTTGCCGAAGATTTTATCTACGCCTGGAAAAGAGCAATCGATCCAGTGAATGCAACCTCTTATGGGTATATGTTTGACGTAATCAAAGGTGCCGGCGACATCTATAATGGCACTGAAGGCGCAAAAATGGAAGATTTTGGCGTTAAAGCAATAGACGATAAGACAATCGAAATTACCCTTATTGCTCCAACACCTTATTTCCTTGAACTGTGCGCATTCCCTAACTATTTCCCAGTAAGACAGGATATCGTTGAAGAAAATGAAGCATGGGCAACTGATCCTGCTACTTATGTTTCAAACGGCCCTTATAAACTTGAGAGCTGGACACATGATTCAGAAATGGTTTATGTGAAAAATGAAAATTATTACAATGTAAAAAAATTGGGACCAGAAAAAATCAGATTCATCCTGATGGCTGATGACAATGCAATTTTAGCAGCCTTCCAAAATGGAGAAATCCTGTTTGCAGATTCCATGCCTCAGGCAGAAATCGATGCATACAGAGACAAACCGGAATTCAACCTGGAAGGTCAGCTTGGAACGTACTATATTTCATTCAACACCGAAAAAGCACCTTTTGATAATGAGAAAGTAAGAAAAGCCTTGTCATTGGCAATCGACAGAAACTTTATCGTAACGCAAATCGGTAAAGCAGGACAGCAACCTGCAAGCGCATTCGTATCCACAGGACTGTCAGATGCTGATGCAGAAAAAGAATTCCGTACAGTTGGCGGAGACTACTACTCAATAGATGCTGCTGATTATGAAGCAAATGTTGCGGAAGCAAAACAACTTCTTACTGAAGCTGGATATCCTGATGGAAAAGGCTTCCCGAAATTTGAGTACATGTATAACGAAGGTGGCAGCCATGGCGAAATCGCTCAGGCACTTCAGGATATGTGGAAAGAAAAATTAGGAATCGAATGCACACTGGCTTCTCAGGAGTGGAGCGTATTCCTTACAACAAGACAAGAAGGAAACTATCAGGTAGCCCGTGACGGTTGGCTGGCAGATTACAATGATCCTATCACTTTCCTTGACATGTACAGATCCACTAGCGGAAACAACAATTCCCAGTGGAAAAATCCTGCATATGACAAACTGATCGATAAGATCAAAGCATCCAGCGACAAGGAAGAAAGATTTAAACTGATGCATGAAGCCGAAGACATATTGATGGCTGAAGCGCCAGTAGCACCAATCTACTTCTATGTGGATATCTTCCTTAAGAGTCCTAAACTTGAAGGATTCTACTCTTCACCGCTTGGATACAAATACTTCATGTATTCATCAGTAACCGAATAATACAAAATGAGCCGCCGCAGAAATGGGGCGGCTTTTTAAATGTTTTCAACTTGGAAGAAAAACATTATAATAATACAGAAAGACATTGTAAATGGAGTGACGTTATGAAAATCGGTAAAATATCTAATGAACTGCTCAATGAAATCATATTTTCAAAAATTAAATATAAACATAAAGATGTACTTGCTGGCTCCGGCCTGGCAGAGGACTGCAGCCTGATAAAATTCAGCGATGAAATCTGCGTCATTTCAACAGACCCCATAACGGCAACCACCAGCAATATCGGGGAATTGTCCGTTCTGATCTCCGGAAATGATGTGGCTACAAAAGGCGTCAAGACCTTCGGAATATTAGTGACCATTCTTGCCCCGCCTTCCACAGAATTAGACGAGCTGAAAACCGTCATTACGGATATCATAGAGACGGCAAATAATAATGAAATTCAGCTGATCGGAGGTCATACAGAGGTAACCGATGCGGTCAATCGAATCGTCATCTCCACGACCTGCCTGGGGAAAGGCAAGCGCTCCGAGATCGTCTATGACCGGGAAGTGCTGCCCGGAGACCAGCTGATCATGACAAAATATGGAGCTTGTGAAGGAACGGTTATTCTTTATGATGATTTCAAAGGCGAACTGGACGAACTATTAAATGACAAAGACAGGGAAGAATTGGCGATGCTGAAAAAAATGATCAGTGTCTCTGAAGAGGGAGCTATATCGGGAAAGCATGGCGCAAAATATATGCATGATGTGACCGAGGGCGGCATCTTAGGTGCTGTCTGGGAAGTGTGCGAAAAGTTTAAAAGAGGAGCAACCATTGATAAAAATAAAATCCCCCTTTTAAGCGCCACTAAAAAAATTACAGGGTATTTCAATATGGACCCCCTGAAACTCATATCAAGCGGAGTAATGCTTATAGCCGCTGACAGAAAAACAGCAGCAAAAATCATCATGGAACTTGAAGGAAGAAATATAAAAGCAGATATTATCGGTGAATTCACTGAAAAAAATTGTTATATTAAAGATGAAGAACGATTAACATTGATCGATCCGCCACAGAGTGATGACCTTTATCTGGCGTATCACCGAAAAGGAGAAAAAAATGAATAGAATTGATAACAGAAAAAATGATGAAATCAGAGATATAAAAATCACACGAGGCTTTACCGTATACGCCGACGGGTCGGTGCTTATAGAAGCTGGGAATACTAAAGTTATCTGTACCGCCATGGTTGAAGAGAAGGTGCCCATGTTCATGCGGGGAGAAAACCGGGGATGGATCACATCGGAATACAATATGATTCCAAGCTCCACCATGATCAGAAAGGCCAGAGACATGAGCAAGGGAAAAGCTGATGGAAGGACCGTAGAAATACAAAGACTAATTGGCAGAACATTACGTTCGGTGGTGGACCTTTCCAAGCTGGGCGAAAGGACAATCTGGGTGGATTGTGACGTGATCCAGGCAGATGGGGGTACAAGGACAGCTTCCATTACCGGAGCCTTCATTGCCCTGATGGAAGCCTTCTATAAGCTAAAAGAGAAAGGCCTTATCAAAGAGATTCCTGTCAAGACCTATGTCGCAGCCATAAGTGTGGGAATTTTCAATGGAGAGCCTGTTCTTGACCTTTGTTACGAGGAGGATTCAAAAGCTGAGGTCGATATGAACATCGTCATGACAGAGGATGGAGACTTCATCGAGATCCAGGGGACAGGAGAAGAACGGCCATTTCGGAAGGATGAGTTCAACCAACTCCTTGCCCTCGCCGAAAAAGGGATAAAGGAATTGATTGATATACAGAAGGAAGCTTTAAACGAATAAATGTATAAGTGTTGAAGTGTAGAAGTGCGAAGTCCAAATATGCATAAATCTGGCATACTTACGACTTACAACTTAAGACTTGCAACTTGCAACTAGGGACTAGGGACTTGAGACTAGCGACTCGTGGGTGGTTGGGTGACCGGGTGGTATATGCCTAAATCTGGCATACTTTAGCCGTTAGCTAAAAGCTAGTCGCCAACTGCTGATTGAATGGAGGTAACTATGAAGATTATTCTCGCAACGGGAAATGAACATAAAAAGAATGAAATTATGGAGATCATTGGAAAAGATTTGTTTGATCTTCGTACTATGAAAGAAGAAAATATCGATGTGGAGATCATCGAGGATGGCCTCACATTTGAAGATAATGCGCTGATCAAAGCCAGAAAAATCAGAGAATTTACCCCTTATGCTGTAATGGCGGACGATTCCGGACTTGAGGTTAATTATCTGGACAATGCTCCGGGAATTTATTCAGCCAGATTTTCTGGTGAAGGTGCCACAGACAGCAGAAACAACGAAAAGCTGCTGGAGCTTTTAAAAGGACTCTCAGGTGACGACAGGAAGGCAAGATTCGTCTGCTGCGTGGCGTTGATTACACCTGAAGGGAAAGAACATGTATTCAGGGGAGAATGTCCAGGCGAAATTGCTCAGGACTACATGGGAAGCGGAGGCTTCGGATATGATCCGATTTTCCTTGTTGATGGTTTGGGAAAAACCTATGCACAGCTATCTTCCAGTGAAAAAAACAGCATCAGTCACAGAGCAAGAGCTTTAAAAGAAGCAAGTGCTTTATTAAATGAGCTTTTAGGCGGGGAAAAACGATGAAAATACTGATTTTTAGCGATAGCCATGGAGATACCAGAAAAATGAAGGAAATAGCCTCAAACAGCCATCATGTTGATCTGATCCTGCATCTTGGGGATAATGTCCTGGATGCCATCGAACTTAACAACGCTACCCCAGTGAAGGTGTTATGGGTAAAGGGCAACACAGATCATGGTGATGCTCCTGATGAACTGGTTGTGGATGCAGGGGAGCACAAGATCCTGATGACCCACGGGCATAAATATGGGATCAAAGCAGGACTGCAGCGACTTTACTATAAGTGCAAGGAAACAGGCGCGGATATTGCGTTATTTGGTCATTCCCATATTGCATTAAACGAAGAATTTGGAGAAGTGATCTTTTTAAATCCTGGAAGTATCGCGGACAAGAGACATCAGAAATATCACAGCTATGGAATAATCAATATTGACGACGATAAAATTGATACGAGGATCGTTTATATAAAATAAAATAAATGTGAAAATACTATTGACTTGAGTGAAATTCTGCTGTATACTAATGCTTGTCCCTGAGAAAAGGATTCGAGGGGAATGCAAAAAAGCTTGATTTTAGAGCTAAAATAGGTTAAAATTTTCCTTGATATGCGGGTGTAGCTCAGTGGTAGAGCCCTAGCCTTCCAAGCTAGTCGCGAGGGTCCGATTCCCTTCACCCGCTCCATTTTATCTATCTATCTTTATGCGCCTGTAGCTCAGTAGGATAGAGCAACGGCCTTCTAAGCCGTGTGCCAGGGGTTCGAATCCCTTCAGGCGCGCCATTTAAATATTTAATACGGTGAGTATAGTTCAGTGGTTAGAGCGCCAGATTGTGGTTCTGGATGTCGTGGGTTCGAATCCCACTATTCACCCCATTTATATTATAGCATTTATTGGGGTATAGCCAAGTCGGTAAGGCACCAGACTTTGACTCTGGCATCCGTAGGTTCGAGTCCTGCTACCCCAGCCATTCAGGACCCATTAGCTCAGTTGGCAGAGCACTTGACTTTTAATCAAGGTGTCCCGCGTTCGAGCCGCGGATGGGTCACCATTTATACATATTTATGCGGATGTGGCGGAATTGGCAGACGCGCTAGACTTAGGATCTAGTGTCCACGACGTGAAGGTTCGAGTCCTTTCATCCGCACCATATGAAAATTAACCCTTGAGGAATCAAGGGTTTTTTACTTTTTTGGAGAAAATAGATCAGTTATAGTAAATTTATATGTGAAAAGTTATTTGTTCGAACAAACTCACTGGCATTGAATAGGTATCGAAAAAACAGGGGTTTATGCAGTTTTGTAAATCACAGATATTTTATGATTAGTATTTGACAAACCTTTAAAAATAAGGTACGCTTAAAATATGATTTAAGTGCGATTAAAATGTCGTATCCAGACTCTTGAGACAGGTCAGTATTTTTGATGCAGCAATTTTCGAAGGGATGAAAACGTTAACAAAGATTGTTTGAGTTGCGACAGGATGACTTCACTTTTTAACAGTAAAAATTATATGAGGAGAGATGAATATGAAAAAAATACCATTTGATCCGAAAGAACTGAACATTGTTAGTGAAACCCCGGATATGTTTGGAAATATGTTGCCGCTGTACGATTTCCCTATCAGGAAGCGTGATAATTATCTTCGTATGATGCAAAAAAGTCCGGTGTGGCAGTGTTTAGGATACGAAGCGTCGCTTTTCTGTCCAAGTGTCATCCCAGACAATATTGCCCGTGCTTTCGTGATTGAAGCAAATATGATGCCACCTCAAAATGGCGTAGACATGTTCGGTATCGACTGGGAATATGTGCCTTCTGCGGGAGGTTCCATGGTGAGACCAGGCAACCACATCCTTAAGGATGCCAACGACTGGGAGAAACTCATTAAATTCCCTGACATTGACAGCTGGAATTGGGAAGAGAGCGCAAAAGCAAATAACGGAAAATTTTTAAGTGAAAATACCTTCAACCTGGCATGGCAAATCAATGGATGGTGGTTCGAACGACTTATCTCCTTCATGGGATTTGAAGGCGCAGCAGAAGCTCTCGTTGATGAGGATCAGCAAGACGCCGTCAAAGCACTCTTCGAAGCAACTACAGACCTGGGATGCAGAATCGTCGACAAATTTATTGAGCATTACGATAATATTGACGGTTTCACCGTTCATGATGACTGGGGTTCACAGCGCTCCCCATTCTTCTCCTTAAATACTGCTCAGGAAATGATCGTACCTTACATGAAGAAGTTGACAGACCATATCCATTCCAAAGGACTCTACGCAGACCTGCACAGCTGCGGGCATATCGAAGCAAGGACTCAGTGCTTTGTTGATGCAGGATGGGATTCCTGGACTCCACAGCCTATGAATGACACGATGAAGATTTTCGAAGAATATGGCGACAAAATTTGCATCGGTATCACTCCTGAACTCTTTGATCCGGCTGCGACCAGTGAAGATGAACAAAGAGCTCATGCAAGAAAATTAGCTGAAAAGATCTGCATTCCTGGCAAATCATCCTTCATGGGTGTTTATGCACTTCTGGCAAATATCCTGACGAATCCATACCGGGAAGAGTTGTACAAACAGTCGAGGATAGGTTTCAGCAAATAAGAGCCAACAAGCACTGATTATATTTAAATAAATGCAATTTTAATATGAAAATAACCCTTGAGGAATCGAGGGTTATTAACTTTTTTTGAAGAAAAATTATATACAAGAGTAAATTGAGACCTGTTGTATTTGGTCTGTTTCTTCGTTAATTTAAGCGCTAATAAGTTATTGACAAATGATTATTTAAGATATACTATCATTGAGAATATGTTTAAATTACATAGTGAGAGCGATTTAAGAGTGGGAGAGAAGTATGAAAATAACAAAAAAAATATTCAATGATTTAGCGATTTATATGATCTGTTTCGGAGTTTTAATTGGCTCGGTATTTCCGTTTTTTTGTATCATTTTGGGTGTGCCAAAAGAAATCGTGCTGACACCGGTTTATTTTATTTCGTGTATTTTAGCTGGAATAATTTTAGGCTCCGTAAACATATTTTTAGCCAGAAAAACGGTAGGTTCCCGAATTAAACAGTTATCTCAAAAGATGAAACATGTTGAAAATATTCTAATCAACAAGAAAAATGGTATCCGAGGAGAAGAATGTACCCCTGACAATTGCTTGATTAAATTTGATTCTGAAGATGAATTGGGAGAAAGCGCAGATTCCTTTAATAGCTTGATTTTGACATTAACTGAGCTGCTGGAAACACATAATGAAATACAGCTTTTTTCTGAAATGCTGACATCGCATTTAGAGTTAGAGATGTTATCCCATGAAGCGCTTAATCATTTGGTAAAAAATACAAATTCAAATGGCGGGGCTATATTGATTGAAAAAAGTGGGGAACTCATTGTTGAAGCAATCGATGCAATAAAAGATGGCGCAGCTTTAGAGAATAATGAAAGAATTCTGAAAACAATGAAAACACTGGAAAGACAATTAATTAAATTTCCGGATGAAGTAAAAATGGATGGAATTTTAGTTGACTTCCACCCAAAAGAATTATTAATTGAGCCAATCGTATATAAAAATATTCTACTGGGAGTGATTATCCTTGTGAGTACATCTTCATTTTCAAGTAGTGCATTAAATAAACTATCTATATTTAGTCAAGAAATCTCACTGGCATTTAGGAATGCAATCACCCACAATCAAATGCAGTTGCTGGCCGCCTTAGATGCTTTGACCGGTTTGTATAATAGAAGATTTGGTGCCCTAAGGATTCAAGAAGAGTTTAGCCGAGCAATCAGAGCAAATACGCCGCTTTCCATTCTAATATTCGATATTGATCACTTTAAAAATGTGAACGATACCTATGGACACATTGTCGGTGACAAAGTTCTTGTTAGTATTGCTAAAATTGCTTTAGCTTCCATAAGAGAAGGCGATGTGCTTGTCAGGTACGGTGGGGAAGAGTTCCTTTGTGTCTTACCTGGTGCAAACCAAAGCGACGCGAATATAATTGCTGAACGAATCCGGATAATCGTCATGAATAACATTGTTAAACATGCTGAGCAAGATATTCGGGTTACCATTAGTATTGGGGTAGCATCGTATCCCCATAACAATATTGCGGATAGTGATCAACTCATCAAGCTTGCTGATGATGCCATGTATGTAGCAAAAAACACAGGTCGTAACCGAACGGTGCTGTATTAAAAAAACAGATTATCATTTTCTTCATATTGTACCGATATTGGAACGATATTGAATTTGTATTTTTATAAAATTTGTGTCAGATCTGGTTGTTGAGTTAGAAAAACTTTGGTTGTCGGTTTTGGAATGAAATTCAGATTAAACCCTTGAGGAATCAAGGGTTTTTGTTTTTTTGGAGACTGTGGAGAGACTGTGGGACGTTTCGTTTGTCTCGTTTGATTGGATGCAGCTGGACAAACGAAACGTCCCCTTGTATTTTCTGTGCTTGATTATTTTTAATAAGGGTAAAAATAATATAAGCATAAATTAATAAAAGGAAGGATTGATTCACATGTTATGGACGGTTGTAGTAGTTCTCGTAATTTTGTGGCTTCTGGGAGTAGTATCTTCTTTTACTGCTGGTGGGTTGATACATATCCTTCTCGTAATTGCTTTGATTGTTATTATTGTAAACCTTATCACAGGAAAGAAAATGACTTGATAAAGTAAAATCTTTACGAAAATTAATAATTAAGGAAGGGGTATAGAATATGGGCATTGTAGGAGTTGTCGTTGTAGTACTCGTCATTTTATGGCTTCTGGGCATAATAAAGATTTAGAATCATATTTTCAAGCTTGCTTACCCACACTTGAAAGAGAAACCGCCTAGGCGGTTTCTTTTTTGTCAATAAAAGCAGTGTCTTTAAAGACACTGCTTTTATAAGTATATAGCCTATAACTTAGCTCTTTTTGATGGGGTTTTCCTGTGCGAATTTTCTTCCGTAGGAAGCTAATTCATCTACGACAATGCTGTTGTTCCATTCTCTGAAACAGATGCCGTTTGGAATGGAAGGGAAGAAACGTCCCCCAGGGCAATAGGTGTCGACGGCGCGTCTGACTTCAGCCCGGATAGCTTCTTCGGTGATGTTCTCGATGTCGATTTTCGGTCCGTCGATGCCGCCAATCATGGCCAGTTTCCCTTTGGTTATGCGCTGGATTTCAACAATGTCATTTTGTGGGATGACCCCTTGCCAGATATCCACACCGATTTCAACCATGTCTTCAACAATGGGCTGGCAGATGCAGTCTGCATGGTGCATGTAGATCATTCCGCAGGCATGGATCGTATCCGAAATCTCTTTTTGCAGGGGTTTAATGATGTCGCGCCACACTCTTGGCGGTAAAAAAGTATTCTGTTTGGTACCCCAGTCATCATGATAGAAAATAATGTCAGGCTGGCATTCTTCAGCCACCTTCTGGATATATTCGATTTTGTAATCCGCAATTTTTCTCAGTAGCGCTTTCATTTCATCAGGATATTCCAAATAATTGATCAAGGCATATTCTACACCCATCAGAAAATGGCTGCGTTCAAAAAGTCCTCCCGGTGAAAAAGCACAAACCAGTTTTTCGTCTCGGTTGATGGATGCAGCCTGAAGCTTTACTTCAGACCAGTCCAGATCTTTAATGGATGGCACTACCAGTTGTTCTTCCCACTTTTCGATGTCCTTGATGACGATGTTTTCCTCTGTCAGGTGGGGGTGCGGTCCAGGAGCTGAGGGAAGAAATACTTTTACGGTTCCCCAGGAATCCTTATGTTCTTCTCCGTCCTGTGGAATAAAAGCATCCCTCACAAAGACCGGGTCCAAAACAAATTCCACTGCTGCCATCAAATCGCCATAATATTCCGGCTGCTCACCATTGTAAATTGCCATTACATTTTCTCTTAAATTCATAGTTACCTCCTGAAGTATTTAAAATTTTTTTATTTAGCCTTATGCCATACTTGTTATCGATTACACCAAATGAAGGACCATTTATGTTTTGAAAAAGTAAAAAAATTAATTGCACTTAAAACATAGTTTAAACATACGCCATTTTTGTCGGGATGTCAAATACTAATTTTAAATAAGCTAAAAAACATATAGAAAGTAGGGGGAATTATGAATTCAGATATCTCTCAAAAAGCTCCTCTTTGCTTATCCAGACTAT
>JAAXUP010000216.1 GCA_013335935.1 Eubacteriaceae bacterium
ATCTAGTTATCAACAATTAGTGTTGATAAAAAGTAAAATGAATTACCCCGAAATAAGCCAAAAAGGCCTAAATTCGGGGTAATTACTTTTATACTAGCGACATGAAGGTACAAAGAATTTGTGAAACTACGCCAGAAATTCACTTTATTTCTCCGAAAAAAGAATTTCAACAATACTGGAGCTCATATCTAGGTTCTGAACTTGGCGGGATCTATCAATCCATTCCCTGGAAGGAGATAGTCAAATCAATGAAATTGAAAGAATGTACAAAGGGGCCCAGGAAGCTTTTCAGTCCCCAGGGTATGCTTGCCTTGATGGTTCTAAAATCCTATACAGATTGTTCGGACCGCAAACTGATTGAGTATCTGAACGGGAGCATTGATTTTCAGTTATTTTGTGGAATTTTTCTTGGAACGGAACGGATTACCAACTACAAGATAGTCAGTGAGATTCGGTGTCAATTATCCGGGAAATTAAAGATCAAAGAGCTTCAGAAAGAATTAGCTCATTACTGGAAGCCCTATATGCCGGAGTCCAACATTATGCTGACCGATGCAACATGTTATGAAACCTGGATGCGCTATCCGACCAATGTTAAACTGTTATGGGAGAGTGTTGAGTGGAGTTATGGACAGATGGTTCGCATGTGCAAATACTTAAAAATACGCACCCCTCGCAATAAATACCCTGAACAGAAGGAAAAGTACATGAACTATAGCCGTAAGCGCAAGAAAACCAGGAAAGAAACGACTGTACGTATCCGTAGTCTGCTGTACCTTCTGGATAAATTACTTGGGCTATTGAAAGAAATAGAGCAGCAAAATGAACATAGGCTTGAAATGCCCAAACGATACTATCAGCGGATCAGGATAATAAAAACTGTTTTGAATCAGCAGCAACAGATGTTTGAGACAGGTGAAAGCGTACCTGACAGGATTGTAAGCCTATCAAAATCATATATCCGGCCTATTGTCAGAGGAAAAGAAGTTAAAGCAGTCGAATTCGGAGCCAAAGTAAACATGATACAGTTTGGAGGGATCAATTTCATTGAACACCTGAGTTTTAATGCTTTTCACGAAGGGATCCGGTTAAAGGAGTCTGTTCGTTATGGAAGGGATTTGGTAGGGAAGATCAGTCATGTGAGTGGCGACGACATCTATGCCACCAATGCAAACCGAAGCTGGTGTAGCTCGCATGAGATTGTACATGGGTTTAAGAGAAAAGGACGTGCAGGTAAATACGAGGACCAGCGAAAAGCAATAGCTTCGGTTCTTCGTAAAGAAAGAGCTACACGAATGGAAGGAAGTTTTGGGACAGAGAAAGAGCATTATGGCTTGCAGAAAATCAAAGCCCGTACTATGAAAAATGAAATGCTCTGGATATTTTTCGGGGTTCATACAGCCAATGCGGTTCGAATTGCTAAACGAATGGCCCAGGAAAAACACGTTCAGCAAGCTGCCTAATCAAAAATAATATCACATAGATCTGATAGTCAATCTTTCAGTGGGAAAGTTATGCTTGCCCGAGAACTGTAATTGCACTTTCCTTTCAAAATCCTGGTTGTCAATACCAAAACTAAAAAAAAGAGCAATATCCGATTCTTGAATATTGCTCCTTTTATTAAAATGCTGGTACTTCTGAAAATCCCTCTGAAACAGCCTCAAAGATATTTAATGTTACAAGAATAATTGTCTGGATTACAACTTTGTGATTGTTACCCTCCGGTTCTGTGTTCTGCCTTCTTTTGTTTTATTGTCGCCTATTGGTTTTGTTGATCCGTAGCCTATCGTTTCGAGGCGGGATTCTTCAATGCCGCGTTTCACGAGTTCGGCCTTTATGCTTTTCGCCCTGTTTTCGGATAAAACCTGGTTTTTCTCTGAATTGCCGGTATTATCAGTATGTCCTTCAACAACCAGCCTGGTTTTTGGGTTTTCTTTCAGATACGTTGCGATCTGGTCAACTACCGGGTAGCCTTCAGGTTTAACCTTTGATTTTCCTGTATCGAAAAAGACGGCATGAAAAACATGCCAGGAGAAAAATACCGCACAACAATGCGTCCCTCGTACATACCATTCTCATCACGCATAGATACATCTTCTACAACATATGCGGGAAGCGATTCTTCCTCGATATCCGAAGTCGTCTTTTTTTCCTTCACCAGTGCAACATCGCTCAGGAGATACACCTTTTTTTCGGGAAACGTGAACGAGATCTTTCCGGATGAGACAACATTGATAATAAACTCGATCTTTTCACCGACAGTCGCTTCGCTTTTAGATGCAAGAGCCTGCACCTTATCGGCG
>JAAXUP010000113.1 GCA_013335935.1 Eubacteriaceae bacterium
GACTTATGAACATTGCAATAGATAATCTACAGGCTTTCCTCAGTGGAAATCCAATAAACGTTGTAAGGCGGTGATCAAATGAGTAAAATAAAAACCAACGCAATATACAGACATTTCAAGGGTAATGAATACCTGGTGCTATACCTTGCCAGACACTCTGAAACTTTGGAGGAAATGGTTGTTTATCAGGCACTCTATAGAGAGAGAGGAATTTGGGTCAGACCACTTAGTATGTGGAACGAAAAAGTTGATGCTGATGGTAAATCTGTGGAGAGATTTGAATACGTGAGGAGCGAATAAGATGAAAATAGCCGAAGGGCTTTACATGCTCAAACTAGGAGTAACCATGTCAATGGGGAAGACCTTCCTCTATCCCACACTGTTGGTAGACCATGAAAGTATCGTTCTGATCGATACTGGTCTGGAAGGGGACGACCAACGGGAAATTCTTTCCCGGCAGTTTGAAGAAAACGGTGTGGATTTTAGTCAGCTTAACAAGATTATTCTTACCCATCAGGATTTTGATCACATCGGAGGCCTCCACGGGATTCTGGAACATTCTGATCAAAGCATCGCAGTATATTTTCATGAAGACGAAAGGCCCTATATTGAAGGGGAGAAAGAATTGATCAAAGTCAAAGGGAAGATCATGCCTTCGTTGATCAAGCTCATCATGAAGATCGAACTCATTCAGCTGTTAGAAGATAAAGAGGTCCTGAATATTCTGGGAGGACTCACTGTGATTCATGTCCCAGGCCATACGCCAGGAAATATCTGCCTCTATCATCATAAAAGCAAAACCTTAATTGCCGGTGACAGCATAAACATCATGGGAAACAAGCTTGCTGGTCCAAATCCAATTTTCACTCCTGATCTGGAGAAGGCAAAGGATTCTCTTAAAAAGCTCCTGGATTTCGATGTGGAAAATATCATCTGCTATCATGGGGGGTTATTTAATATGAATGCCAACCATGCCCTCAAAAATTTGATAAAGAGTCTTTAGATAATTTCACCCTGTATTCTTAAATGCAGGGTGTTTTTCCTAAAGCAAGAAGTTGGTCTTAGCTCTGAAGACCAACTTCTTACTTGCGGTTCTCGTTCTATTTGCTTAAGGACATAAAAATATCTTCCGCCAGCTGTTCAAGGGCTTTCTCATTCTCTGGTTTCAGAGAAGATTTAAGTTCAAAGGGCTGCCCGATCAATTCAAAATCCTTCATTCCAGTTAAAATTTCGGTCATCACCTTTATTGACTGGCATGCCCAGGTGAAGTTGCCTACAAGGGAAAACTTTCTGTTTTGAAGCTGCAAGGCCGCCATTTCTTTAAGGAGAGATTCCATTTGGTAGTAAAGCCCATTGTTATAGGTGGGAGAGCCAAAAACCAAATGGCTGTATTTCCATGCATCCGCTATAATGTAGGAAGGATGGGTTTTTGAAACGTCATACATCCTCATATCCGTGACCCCTTTGGCCGCCAGTTTGCCAGCGATTATGTTCATCGCATTCTCTGTATTTCCATACATGGTCGCATAAACCAGCAATACGCCCTTCTTTTCAGGTTCATACCGGCTCCATTTGTCGTGCTTGTCGATGATATAGCTGATATTCTCCCTCCAGATAGGGCCATGAAGGGGACATATGATTTTTATTTCATTTACAGATACCTTCTTCAATATGCTTTGTACCTGGATCCCGTATTTACCCACGATATTTGAGTAGTACCTTCTGGATTCATCCAGATAGACATGATCAAAATCAACCTGGTCAGCAAATATATTTCCAGCAAAGGCTCCAAATGTGCCAAAGGCATCTGCTGAAAATAGTATGCTCTCTGTTTCTTCGTAGGTAAACATTACCTCAGGCCAATGGACCATGGGTGCAAAATAAAATTTGAGCACATGTTTTCCCAGGGGGAGTTCGTCTGAATCCCTTACCTGATAGTAGTTGTTTTTGTAGCCCTCACTATAGTATTGCTCTATAAACTGAAAGGTCTTGGCGTTCCCGACAATTTTCACTTCTGGATATCTCATGACAATTTCACCGATATTTGCACAATGATCCGGCTCCATATGATTGATCACCATAAAATCCAGTTTTCTGTCTCCAAGTACATGGACGACATTTTGGAAAAACTGCTGTGTAATGGACGTATCCACGGTGTCCATCAAAACCGTCTTTTCATCAATAATAAGATATGAATTATATGCAACACCGTTGGGAAGAGGGAACATATTCTCAAATCTTTCCAGTCTTCTGTCCATTCCGCCGACCCAATAGATATCATCTGTTATTTTCTGTATGTTATGCATTTTATACCCTCCTCTTTCGATATGTTTCTCATTTCATTTATATCTTCATATTATCAGCAAATCAATTTCTTGTAAAATATATCTAGAAAATATTTCCATTAAATTACTGGATTATTATTCGATTTATTTTGACTTGTAGTAAAATTAGAGTATTCAGACTCCTATGAAAATTCAAATCTGCCGCCACAATCCATAGATTTATAGTATAATAAGGTTATTGTAATCGATTTTTTCCTTAAAGATAAAGGAATATTGGGGGATCTCTTATATGGCAAAGAAATATACAAACAGTCTGATCAACGAAAAATCTCCATACCTTCAGCAGCATGCCCACAATCCCGTCAATTGGTATCCCTGGAATGAGGAAGCTTTCCAGAAGGCAAAGGATGAAGACAAGCCCATCTTTCTTTCCATCGGATATTCCACCTGTCACTGGTGCCATGTGATGGAAAAGGAGTCCTTTGAGGATGTGGAAGTCGCTGAGCTTTTGAATGAAGGCTTCATATCCATTAAAGTTGACAGGGAGGAACGGCCTGATATTGACAATATTTATATGACCGCCTGCAGTATCATGACGGGTCAGGGAGGGTGGCCCCTTAATATTCTAATGGGGCAGGACAAAAAACCTTTTTATGCCGGGACATACTTCCCCAAGCGAAACCGATATGGCCGAACAGGTCTTATAGAACTCCTGACACAGGTCAACAATCTATGGAGGAATGACCGTAAAAAAATAACCGACTCTGCAGCTTCCGTGAATGAAACGCTTATTAAAGACCATTCAAAATCAAAAAAGGGCAATACCAATCTCGCCGGTTTAAATAATGCCTTCAATTTCTTCAGGCAGAGCTTTGATGAGATCAATGGGGGCTTTGGGAAAGCGCCTAAATTTCCAACACCCCATAATCTGATGTTTCTCCTCAGGTATTATCGGATCGCTGGAAACAAGAAAGCACTGGAAATGGCGGAAAAGACTCTTGTCGCCATGTACAAGGGCGGTATTTACGATCATATCGGTTTTGGATTTTCCAGATATTCTGTTGACGAAAAATGGCTGGTACCCCATTTTGAAAAAATGCTTTATGATAACGCGCTACTGGCTTTAAGTTATTTTGAGTTGTATTCTGTCAAAGGGAAAGAACTTTATCTGGAGATTGCCGACCAGATACTAACTTATGTTCTGAGAGAAATGACCAGTCCTGAAGGCGGTTTTTATTCCGCTCAGGATGCAGATTCCGAAGGTGTTGAAGGAAAATATTATGTCTGGACCTACAGTGAAATCGTAAAGATTTTAGGGATCGAAGAAGGCCGGGAATTCTGTAAAACCTATAATATAACGTCTTCAGGTAACTTTGATGGAATGAACATCCCCAATCTCATTGGTTCGAAGACCCCTGAGATCTTCAGATTCAAAGCCGCAAAAAACAAATTGTACGAGGGGAGGATCCGAAGGATCCAACCCTTCAAGGACGATAAAATACTATTAGCCTGGAATGGCCTCATGATTGCAGCGTTTTCCGTCGGTTACAGAATTTCAGGGAACAAATCCTATTTGGATGCAGCCGTTAAATCAGCTGGTTTCGTATTCTCGAATATGATAGATGATAAAGGCCGGCTTTTCTCAAGGTTCAGAGATGGCGAGGCGAAATTTCCAGCATATCTCGAGGATTACGCCTTTTTCATCTGGGGACTGATCGAACTTTATCAGTCAACCTTTGACTTGTACTACCTGAAGCAAGCCCTTGCATTAAACCGTGACATGCTTCGTATTTTTTCTGATGAAGTAAATGGAGGCCTGTTCCAAACAGGTTATGACAGCGAGCCCCTGATCATACGACCGAAGGATATCCACGATGGAGCGTTGCCTTCAGGCAATTCCGTGGCAGCTCTCAACCTCCTGCGGCTATATGCTATTACCGGGGATGATGATCTGAAAGCATTTGCTGATATCCAGATGAAAGCATTCGGGGGTGCCGTGAATGAAGCCCCTTATTACCATACTTTTTATCTCATGGCTGCCGCCTTAAGAGAGAGTTCCCCTGAGGAAGTGAGGATCATCGGTAACATCGCTGATCAAAAGGTAAAAGAAATGCTCCTGATTGCCGGGAAGGGCTACAATCCTCAAAGGATCACGGTGTTTAAAGATACCTCTCTTGATGCTGACCTGATCAACACTTTGATTCCTGCCTATAAGGATATGGAGCAGCAGGAAGGCAAAGCCACCGCATATGTATGCCGGAATTTCAAATGTAGTTCTGCTGTGACAGAACCGGCTAAACTGAAGGAGCTTTTAAAGGAGCAGAAGCAATGAACAAAATCATTCTAACCGATATACCATTTCAAATCACAAGGGAAAATATTATAAACCGGCTTCAGCTTAGAATGACCAACAGAACGGAACTGATGCTGAGCCGGATTATGGAATATGCCCACAGCATTTCAAAGCCAAAAGCCTTATATTTTCCTGCAGTTATTGAAAACCGAGGGGAAAAATCCATTACTATTGAAGGAAAATCCTTCCACAGTGAAATTTTAAGTTTGAATACTGCTGGTATCCGTCAGGTTTTTCCTTATATCATTACCTGCGGTCAGGAAGTTGAGGACTACTATTCAAATACGGACAGCATTATGGAAAAATTCATCCTTGACGGAATAAACAGCAGCATTCTTGAGTGCAGCACGAATTATGTGGCCGAGCATATCAAAGAAAGCTATGGGATACAAGAAATACATTACCACATCCCTGGATGTCTGAACGACTGGCCGATTGAAGAACAAAGAGATCTATTTGAACTCATGGGTGAGGTCACAGAAAAAATTGGAGTTCACCTGTCCGACAGTTTCATGATGCGGCCCTCAAAATCCGTGTCAGGCATATATTATTGATTTGGAGGAAAATATCAAATGAAGACAGTTATACTAACTTGCAATACCATAAGAGCAGAAGTGGATCAGATGATCGAAAAAACGGGATGTACTTACCCGGCAATTTATCTGGAATCCGGCCTCCACAACTATCCGGATAAGCTCAGGGAAGCTATGCAGCAGATCCTTGACAGGCTTTCGAATATCGATCAGGTCCTGGTGGTCATGGGTTTTTGCGGGAATGCTATCCTTGGCCTCAAATCCGATAAATTCAGGCTTATCTTTCCAAAGGCTGACGACTGCTTAACCCTGCTTTTAGGATCAATGAAAGCAAGAAAAGAAGTGCAGCGGGAAAAAACAACTTATTTCCTTTCAAAAGGCTGGCTGGATATGTTCGACGATGTGGAAAAAACCATGGTTGATGAGCTCCACCGGATGGAAAAGAGATATGGTAAAGAAAAAGCAGAAAGAATATTCAGACTTTCTTTCAAACATTACAAAAGACTTGGGGTAATCGATACTGGGACCTTTGATGTGGAGGAGATGCTTAAACTTGCTGAAAAAACCAATGAGCTCATGCAGCTGGAAAGTGTCGAGACCCTTCCGGGCACAATGAATTTTCTGGAAAGATTTCTAACCGGGCCCTGGGAAAATGTCGAGGACTTTATCATTATCGAACCCGGCAGAGAAGTCAAACTAGAGGATACGCTATAAGAAATGAGGACGAAATCCATGAACACAGACGAAAAGAAGAAACTGATTATCGTAACTACCATGCTTGGCGCCTTCTGGGTACCCTTTATCGCAACTTCAGTGAATGTCGCCTTGCCCGCGATTGCTAAGGAATTTGATGCTTCACCTTCCATTCTGGGATGGATCATATCGTCTTCACTTCTGGCTACCGC
>JAAXUP010000005.1 GCA_013335935.1 Eubacteriaceae bacterium
TCCATTATTTTCTTGGCATCATCTTCGATCTCGTTATGAGCTTCCTTGCGAAGGCTCAGGTCCAGCTTTCCGTCAGGCCGTACCTTTATGACTCTTGCATCCACAACTTCTCCGATATCGTAGATCCCATACATTTCCGCAAGAGGAATCATTCCGTGGTACTTGCTGTCAACTGCGACGAACACACCCATCTCCCTTCGAATGCTGTATACGACGCCTTTCACCTGATCCTTCTCTTTATACGGGGAATCGCCGCTCAGCATGTTGTAAATCTTCATGGAAGCGCATAGTCTGTCACTTTTATCAACATATAAACCCACAAGGTAATATTCATCTTTTTGGATTTTGCCGATCTGCTCTTTAAAAGGCAGCAGCAAGTCTTTTTCAAGACCCCAATCCAAAAATGCACCGATGCTTCCTACTTCCACAGCCCTGAGCATCTGAATTTCACCCATGACCAGCTTAGGTCTTCGGACTGTAGCGATCATCCTGTCTTTTGAATCCCTGTAGACAAATACGTCTATGGTGTCTCCCACCTTGGCTTTTTCCGGAACCTGAGTTTTTGGAAGGAGAATATCATCATCATGGGACTCCTCGGTAGTGTTGAGATACACACCGATACTTGTCTCCCTTAAAATTGTCATTTTTTGCATTTTACCTAATTCTATCATTTCATACCTCTTTAACTTTGATTTTTTTCTATTATATCATGTTTCCAGGGTTTTATCACTCATACCTTAACGCATCGATGGGATTCATAAGGGCCGCTTTTCTGGCGGGATATAAACCAAAGAAAATCCCTATGGCTGATGAAAAAAGAATAACCCCCACGATTTCCCGGATGGAGAGGACTGCTGTGACGCCGATCTGGTTACCTCCGATCATCGCGCCGGCGATGCCAACCGCCATCCCCAGAACTCCCCCTATAAGGGAAATGATCACCGATTCTGTTAAAAACTGCAGCATAATATTTGTCGTAGTAGCTCCAATGGCCTTTCTGATTCCGATTTCCCTTGTCCTTTCCGTTACGGAGACCAGCATGATGTTCATGACCCCTATTCCTCCTACAAGAAGGGAAATGGCGGCAACCGCGCCAATAAAGTTTGTAAATATGGTGACGATACTTCCGATCTGATCAAGAGTGCTTAAAAAATCAGCGGCTTCGTACATGTCCCGCTCAGCATTGCCTTTTCGCAAATTCAAAAGGTTAATTACCGTTCTGGCCACTTCATCTGTAGTTTCCTTTGACATTGAAGAGATATAAAAACTGGAGACCAATCCGTCGTCCCCTGTCATATCGATGTAAAATTTGTAAGGCACAAAAGCAAATGCCGGGATTTCATCTGAACCGGCAAATGCCGCACCAAGCCCTGTTATGGATTCTGTCACTCCAATGATTTTCACTGTCCTTTGGGTAGACCCTATGGCGATATTTAGGCTCTCTCCAACGATTTCCGTTTTTCTTCCGAAGATCGCCTGAGCTCCATCCACATCGATGACCATAACATTTCTTGCTTCCTCCGCTTCCGCTTCGCTGTAGAATCTGCCCTCAATGATCGTAAGGTCTCTGATGTAAATAAGATCCTCGCTTCCTCCTGTGATCACCGTGAATTTTTCTTTTGCATCCGTGATGGCTCTCCCTCTGTTCTGTCCGATGGGGGTGGCATATTTCACATTTGACACATTTCCTTTGATGTATTTGATGTCATCCTGGGTAAAATAATCTGATTGTTCCGCATCAGCCCCTGAGACTTTTATCTCCAGGGTGGTGGCTCCAATTTGTTCGAATACCCCGGTGATGTACCTCTTTCCCCCTTCTCCCAGGGACAGTATGGCAATGACGGAGGCTATGCCGATAATGATCCCAAGCATAGTCAGAAATGACCGGAGCTTATTTGACCTGATGCTGTCCAGCGCTATCTTAAAACTCTCTCTTAAACTCATAGCTCCTCCTATGGCACCCTGGGATATTCCTCTGGTGGAATATCCTTCAGCACTCTTCTATCTTCTACCTTGGAATCTTCTACAATGACACCATCATTGAATTTCAACACCCTCTTCAGATACTTGATATTTTCAGGTTCATGGGTCACCATAAGAATGGTTACCCCCTCATCGTTGAGATCCTGAAAAACTCTGAGGATATCCAGGGAGGATTTGGAATCCAGATTTCCTGTGGGTTCGTCTGCCATCAGCACAACCGGATCGTTTGCGATCGCTCTTGCAATGGCCACTCTTTGTTTCTGTCCCCCTGAAATTTCATTGGGCTTGTGTTCCTGCCAATTGAGAAGTCCCACTTTGTCCAAAGCTTCTAAAGCTCTTTCCCGTCTTTCCTTCCTGGGAATCCCCCCATAAACCATAGGCAGTTCAACATTCTCAAGGATGGTGAGCCGTGGAAGCAGATTAAAGGTTTGAAATACAAACCCTATCTTCTTGTTTCTGATTCCCGCCAGTTCTTTATCATTTAAAGAAGATACATCTTTTCCATCAAGGATATATTTCCCCTGGGTCATCCGGTCAAGACATGCCAGTATATTCATCAGAGTGGATTTTCCTGACCCTGAAGGTCCTGTAATGCCTGTAAATTCTCCGTTTTCCACCTTAAGAGAGACACCCTTCAGAGCCGTGAAACTTATACTCCCGGACTCGTAGGTCTTATATGCATTTTCAAGTTCAATCAATCACCTTCACCTTCTCTCCATCTTTAAGATCCTGGGAAGGGCTTAGAATGATTTTTTCCCCTGCTTTCAATCCTTCCGTCACTTCAACAAAAGTCGGAGAAAATATCCCTGTGGTTACATATTCGGGTTTGACAATGCCTTCTTCACTAATAGTGAAAACTTTTGTTACTCCCCCTTTTTCGTAAATCAGCGCCTCTATGGGGATCCTTGTCACCCCCTGCTTTTTTTCCAGAAGGATTTCCACATCAGCATCGAAATCTATGGTAAGTTTTTCAGGCTGTTCAACCCGGATATAGGCTGAAAGGGTTGCATCCCCGCCACCTGTAGTAAGACTTGACGCTAATCCTGTAATCGAGGAGGATGCCGCAGGGCTGACGAAAGAAACACTTCCTGCATATTCTCTCCCGGAGAATTTGATCTTAGCACTCTGCCCCAAAACGATCTTTTCTGAATCGATTTTCCCCAGTGCCAGTTCTATTCGTATATTTTTATCATCCATGATCGTGATCAACAGATTTTGAATGGAGGCTGTCTGTCCTTCGTTGGCATTTAAATAGGTCACCACTCCATCAAAGGGCGCTTTAATGCTTCCCCCTGTGACAGCAAGCCTGTTTTGTGCTGTACGAACAGCAAGATCAGCAGTTGCTACCGTATTTCTAAGGAGATTGACCTGGCCGTCGGACACTGCCGGTATAGATATTTTTGCTGTGTTCAGACTTTGCAATGTCTCCGTAAGGATCGTTACCTTCTGGTTCAGTTCGATCAATTCGATGATCCCTTCAGGTGTAGGGTTATTTTTCAGATATGCCATCCTTTCAGAGACAGCTTTAAGTTCAGCGCTCGTCCTGTTGATCTGTGCATCCAGATCGCTTTTCTGCTTTTTAGCAGAAGTTATGGCTTTCTCCGCCTCGCTCAATTGAATGGAGGCACTGTTTTTGGAAAGCTTTGCTTGTTCCACTGCCGCTTCCAGATCTGCGGTTTCAAAACTCACCAGTTCAGTTCCCGCTGCAACCCGGTCTCCAACCCTGACATTAACTTTTTTTACTGTCAGTTGGTTTCCGTAGTAATCCCTACGATTCTCCGATTTGATCGCACCACTGGTAGAAAGTATGGACTCGATATCTCCTTTATCCACTAATGCTGCTTTTACCTCAGTCAGTTTTACCTTCGTAGATTGGTAGTAGCCATAGGCTGATCCTATGGCGATCACTCCTATGATTAATCCTATGATAACCTTATTATTCTTTTTCATGGTCTACCCTCCAAATTCCTGCATAATATTAATTACTTTTTATAATTAAATATAAGCTAATATTACACTATTTGCTCCTTGTTTACAATTGGTATCGGAGCATGCATAATTATAGATTTTTTACGTTTTAAAAACCAATTTCTCTGATATAATGATATAGCAATCAATTGAAAATATTTTGGGGGGAAAGAATTATGAAGAAGTTTTATTTAGGATTTGCTGCCTTGCTGCTTGTTATGTTTCTTCTGGCTGGCTGCAGTTCGGCAAAATCAGACAAATGGTCGGAAATCGAGGAAAGAGGTACGATAATCGTCGGACTTGACGATACCTTTGTTCCCATGGGATTTAGAGACAGCAATGGCGATTTAACCGGCTTTGACGTGGAATTGGCAAAAGAAGCGGTCAAGCGAATTGGTCTCGAGGTCAAATTTCAGCCTATCAACTGGGACTTGAAAGAAACCGAATTGTCTACAGGAAATATCGACTTGATCTGGAATGGGTATACTATGACGGATGAACGGAAAGAAAAAGTGAATTTTACAAAACCATATTTGGATAACCAGCAGGTAATTGTGGTTTTATCAGGATCTGCTGTAAAAACCAAAACCGATCTAAAAGGCAAAGCAGTCGCTACCCAGACCGGTTCCAGTTCATATGACGCAATCGTGGCTGAAGGCGCTGACGCGGACTTCAAAGATGGGGAAATCGTACTCTTTGAGACTTACAATGACGCTTTTATGGATCTTGAAGCAGGAAGAGTTGACGCTGTAGTGGCAGACGAGATCCTGGCAAGATATTATATTGCTGAAAGAGGTGTGGAGAAATACACTGTTCTTGCTGAAAATTTCGGACAGGAAGAATATGGTGTTGGTGTAAGGCTTGAAGATAAAACCCTTCTTGATAAACTTAACACTGTTTTAGATGAAATGAAAGCAGATGGTACTGCCGCTGAGATTTCAAAAAAATGGTTTGGAGAAAATATTGTAAAGTAAAAGGGTGAAGAAATGGATTATATCATGGACATGATGCCTCTTATGCTGAAAGGCTTCAAGACGACGGTATGGGTTTTCGCATTTACCGCCATCTTCTCGATTCCTTTAGGCATGGTGGCCTGCACGCTGAGATTATCAAAAAACAAGGTTCTTCAGGGGCTCATGCAGTTTTATATATTGATCATGAGGGGCACGCCTCTACTTTTGCAGCTCATCTTTATTTTCTTTGGGCTGCCTCTTATTGGCATCGTCCTTAACAGGGAAACCGCCGTAATAGTCGCTTTCGTTATCAATTATGCAGCTTATTATGCAGAAATTTTTCGAGGCGGAATCATCTCCATCAGCGAAGGTCAATATGAAGCATCAAAAGTGTTGGGTCTTTCTAAAGCTCAGACATTTTTCGGGGTCATCCTTCCTCAGGTTGTCAAAAGAGTTTTACCTCCTGTTGGCAACGAGATCATCACACTGGTGAAGGATACTTCCCTGGTTTATGCCCTGGGTCTTGGAGATGTCTTACGGGCGGCGAAAACTCTTGCAAACACTCAGGCTTCACTCGTTCCGTTATTCCTGGCAGGGATCATGTATCTGATTTTTATTGCTATTGTAACGTATTTTCTTAAAAGAATCGAGATCAGATATGAATATTTCAGGTAGGTGCATATATGCTTAAAGTAGAAAATCTTTCGAAAAGTTTTGGACAAAAAAAAGTTCTTGATAATATCAGTTTTCAGGTGGATAAAGGGGATATTGCCATTATAACCGGACCCTCCGGTGTGGGAAAAACAACCCTGATCAGATGTCTGTCTTCCCTGGAGGAATATGATTCAGGAAATATTGAGATCACCGAGAGAAGGGAAGAGAAGGAGCATCCTGTGGGGATGGTATTTCAGAGTTTTAACCTGTTTCCTCATCTCAGCGCCCTGGAAAATATCACATTTCCGCTGATCAAAGTAAAAAAGTACAGTCAGAAAGACGCTAAGGATAAAGGAGAGGCTCTCCTGAATTCTCTTGGACTGGAAGGCCTGGAAGAAAGCTATGAATTTCAGCTTTCAGGAGGCCAGAAACAGCGTGTCGCCATCGCCAGAGCCTTGGCTATGGATCCCGAGTATCTCTGTTTCGACGAGCCTACATCTGCCCTGGACTCTGAGCTTCGGGACAGCGTAGGCGAGATCCTGAAAGAAATCGCTGGCCGGGGAACTGGTGTCATTGTCATAACCCACGACAGGGTATTTGCTGAGAAATTTGCAACCAAGCTCTACGAACTGGGTGCCGAACTTAAAAGAGTCCGATAGCCTCAAAAGAGATCATTCCACCTTGGAATGATCTCTTTTTCGTTTACGATGCAACCGCTACCAGTAAAAATGAGTTGTCTTTATCAAAATTCTTCCCGGTAAAATCTCCCATGAAATCGATCCTGCTGAAACCGGCATCTGTTAAAAGCCTACGCAAATCATCAGAACGCAGCGGGAAAAGAGGAATCTCATTTTCTATCTGAACCTCTTCAACATTTAATATTGTCCTGAAGTAGATCCTGTTCTCTTTCTGATCGTACCGATAAAGCCTTTGGAAAGTAAGACCTGCCGACTTATTTTCTATCGTCGGAAGGGATTTTACGTCGTATTTCAAGATCCTGTCGTAATTGATGACCTGAAGGATAAGCTTTCCCTGAGGTTTTAAAAGCTTCTTCACACCGGTCAAAAATTCTAAAATGGCATCATTGCTGTTAAGGTGCACAATGGAATTGCCGATACAAAAAGCAGTGTCATAGTTTCCACCTATGGAACTTTCCAGGTTAAGCATATTGGCAGTTGCGACTTTAATAGGGAGACTATTCTCCCTGGATTTCTTTTTCAAAGCCTCCACCATGCTGCTGTCCAAATCCACCGCTGTCATTATGTACCCTTTTTTTGCAAGGCTGACCGAGTAGCCCCCTGTTCCGCAAGCGATGTCCAGAAGCTCTTTGGGAGACTCCCCTGCAGTATTCACAATAAAATCGATCTGATCATTTCCGACTGGAAATATTTCATCATAATATTTTGCTATTTCTTCATAAAAACCCATTTTCTTCCTCCTTCGTGTTCATGGCTGTCTTGACATCAAATTCATACACCTTTCCCATGGGAATTTTCTCCTTGCTTCTCTTCGGTCCGGCGTTTTTTAATCGCCTGCCAGTAGGTATAAAGGTAGCTCACCAGAGCGGTCATGGTCAACACAATGGAAGCATAGAGCATAAAGTATAACTGTTTGTTTTCCGGGAAGATCATCATCAATACGATGGATACTGTGAAAAGTACCGTGGCGCTTTTTCCAAATATATTTGCAGGGATGACGATCCTGTCTTTCCTGAAGAAGAGCACGGACGTGGAAAGGATCAAAAAGGCTTCTTTTATGATCACAACAGGCAATATGAAGCCCGGTATGATTCCTTTGAGATAGAGGCTTACGAGAACTGTAAGCAGCATGAGTTTGTCTGCAAATGGATCCAATACTTTTCCAAGATCCGTTATATAGTTGTATTTCCGGGCGATATAACCATCCAGAAGGTCGGTGAAGGATGCGGCTGCATATACCCCAAGAGCTGCCAGCCTGGCATTCTCCAAATCGGAGAAAAATACATAAACGAATACGGGTACCAGCAAAATTCTTAATCCAGACAAAATATTTGGAATGTTCTTCATTGTAATCACCCCTTCGGAATAAGTCTATCTTTTCTTTCTTCCTTTTACAGCCTTGCTTCTCTGAACTTTCTTACCCTCATTACCTCCGGTCTTTCTTTCCCCTGATGTCTTTTTATCGGGTTTCCCCTGATAATTCTTTTGAGGTGTTTTTCCCTGAGCGTTTTTGAAATCCCCTGAACCTCTGCCTGGCTTTATGAGACAATTTTTCCCAAAGCCGATCAAATCGGTCCTTCCAGCCTTGACCAACGCTTCATAAACCAGCTGATAATTCTGGGGTTTACGATATTGGATCAGCGCTCTTTGCATGGCCTTCTCATGGGGTGACTTTGGAATGTAAACCTCCTCCATCGTCCTGGGATCTAAGCCTGTATAAAACATTGTTGTAGACATTGTGGCGGGGGTTGGGTAAAAATCCTGCACCTGCTCTGGCATAACTCTCAGATCCCTCAGATATTCTGCCAGCTCAACAGCATCCTTCAGTGTGGAACCTGGATGACTGGACATGAGATAAGGAACCAGAAACTGGTTCATCCCCAAATCCTTATTGATCTTATTATATTTTTTTACGAATCTGTCATAAATATCACGTTGAGGTTTACCCATCTTTTGAAGCACACCAGGTGATACATGTTCAGGCGCAATTTTCAGCTGGCCGCTGATATGATGCTGGCAAAGCTCCCTGAAGAATTCATCATTTTTATCATATATCAAATAGTCATAACGAAGACCTGACCTGACGAATACCTTTTTCACTTTTGGCAGCACTCTCAGTGCCCTTAACAGTTTCAGGTAATCCTGATGGTCTATTTTAAGCTGCTTGCAGGGCGCAGGAAACAGACATTGCTTGTCCCGACAAACTCCATGTTCGATTTGTTTTTCACATGCCCTGTCCCGAAAGTTGGCCGTAGGTCCGCCCACATCGTGAATATAGCCTTTGAAGTCAGGCTCCTCCGTGATATGCTGAGCTTCCTCAATGATCGACTGGTGGCTTCTGACTTGTACAACTCTTCCCTGGTGGAACGTTAGTGCGCAGAAGTTGCAGCTTCCAAAGCATCCTCGGTTGCTGATCAGGCTGAATTTGACTTCCTTTATCGCTGGGATACCACCCATACTTTCATAGATGGGATGATAGTTTCTCATATATGGCAAAGCATAAACATTGTCAAGCTCCGACTGGCTCATGGGATCGGCAGGGGGATTTTGAACGACATACCAGTTTTTATAAGGCTCCATGAGAGGTTTCCCCTGGATGGAATCCATATTCTTGTATTGGAGCATAAAACTTTCCGCATATTTTCTCTTTGATGCAAGAATCTCATCGTAATGGGGAAGCCATAAGGGTTTGTATGCCCGGTCTTTATCCTTAGTCTTATAGGCAGTGCCTTTTATAAAGGTGATCTCACTGACAGGCAGTCCGCTATCCAGGGCTTCTGCGATGTCAACGATCTGTTGCTCCCCCATACCGTATACGACGATGTCGGCTTTTGCATCCAGAAGAATCGACCTTCGGACCTTGTCCGACCAGTAATCATAATGGGCAAACCTGCGAAGGGAAGCTTCAATTCCGCCGAGAATAATAGGCACATCGCTGTAGGCATCCTTTATTTTTTGTGAATAGATGATGACCGCTCGGTCTGGCCGGTATCCGGATTTTCCCCCTGGAGAATAAAGATCGTCTTTTCTTCTTTTCCTGGCTGCGGAGTAATGGTTCACCATGGAATCAATATTCCCTGAGGTAACCAAAAATCCCAGTCTTGGCTTTCCAAATCTTTTGAAATCACTGGTATCGTTCCAGGCTGGCTGAGGAATGATTCCAACTTTGTATCCCCGGTTTTCCAGCACCCGTCCGATCACGGCTGCTCCAAAGGAAGGATGGTCTACATACGCATCACCTGAGACCAGCACAAAATCTAGCTGGTCCCAGCCTCTTTCAGTCATATCCTCTTTATTTATAGGCAGATATTTTTTCATTTTTTTCCTCATTTTTTCTTCTTACTTTTTTCCTGGAGTATATTTATTCAATTCATACCCATTTTTACAGGTATAACTACGTTGTGTCTCATATATTATGGAATAGCTTGTAAAAACACAGTTAGGTTAAGTATAATTAATTGTACCAATCATATCAACCAATAAAATATTTTTCATTAAGGGGACAGGACATGAAAAGAAATATCCGAATGACAATAGCCTATGATGGGGGAAGATACAACGGCTGGCAAAGACTAAGTACCACGGACAATACGATACAAGGTAAACTGGAGAATGTGGTAAGCAAGATGACTTCTGAAGCCGTTGAAATCATCGGATCCGGAAGAACAGACGCCGGAGTGCATGCCCGGGGGCAGGTTGCTAATTTTTGGACAGAAACCAAGATTCCACTCCATGAAATGCAAACCCTGATCAATCACTATCTCCCCAATGACATCGCAGTAACTGAAATATCTCAGGCTTCAGACAGATTCCACAGCAGGTACAATGCCTGCAGCAAAAAGTACTCTTATTATCTGTGGAATGACCCGGTTCATTCCGTTTTCCAACGGAAGTATAGTTTCCATATTCCTGAAAAATTTGATCTGGAAAAGATACGAAAGGCTGCTGAAATTTTCCAGGGCACCCATGACTTTATTGGCTTTTCCTCTGTGAAAAAAACCAGTAAATCCACTGTCAGGACCATTAACAGCATCCAGATCATTGAGGACGAAAAAATGCTACGCTTCATTTTCTCTGGAGATGGGTTCCTTTACAACATGATCAGAATAATTATGGGTACCCTGGTTGAAATCGGTTCGGGGAAAAAAGAGATATCTTCAATAAATGAAATACTCCAAACGGGGAAAAGATCTGAAGCCGGTTATACCCTTCCGCCTCATGGTCTTTTCCTGGATAAAGTTTATTACTAAAATAATTACCTGGGAATAAAAGAGGGTTCCAGACACCGACTGCTTAAGTCAGGTTTGGAACCCTTAAAAAGAAATGCACTGTTCTCATTACAAATCAGAAATAAGATTATCCTCCATCACGATCATGTAGACTTTGAAGATATGGTCTCCCATTCTTTCCAAATGAGCAATGAGATCCACAAAAATTATTCCGGCCTCCACATTGCAGACACCCTTTTCAAGTCTTTTGATATGATTCTTCAGAGCCGTCTGATACAGATTGTCCAGCTGTTCTTCCAAAGCCCGGATCCTCTCAGTGTTTGAATTATCTTTTTCACTTATGCCCTTAACGGTTATATCGATCATTTCAATAAGGATCTTTTCAAAGTTTTTGATTTCATTTATGGAAACATCTGAAAACGGAAGCTTCTTGTCAATCTTTAACGTTATATTTCTTAAGTACTCCACCGTATGATCTCCAACGCGTTCGATGTTATTGATGGCATTTATGAAGGCAGGGACCATGACCGAATACTGATCGATCAATACAAGCTTAGAAATATCAACGATGTAGGACGTTACATCCTTTTGTATCCGATTAAGTGTTTCTTCATCCTGGTTGACCTCATCAAAAGGTTCAGTTGAGTTCTTATAGAAGGCACTCAAAGATTTATTGATCATGTTTTTTACGATGCCAAGGGCCCTTGATGTCTCCTGAAGTGTTGCTCTAAACGCAGCAACAGGAGTGGTGAGAAGATTCTTGTCCAGATATTCAAATTCGTCGACTTTTTTATCCCGGATAATTTTCTCAAGAAATTTCACATATAGCTTGTGGAAAGGAAGAAAAATAATCGCGCTCAAAACGTTGAATATCGTATGGGAATTTGCGATTTGCAGAGCGATATTATCACTGTGACTAAAAAACTGGGTTGCAGCCTCTACCACATGTATGAAGGGACCAATCATCAATGCACATATGGTTACACCGATGATATTGTAAAGGGAATGTGCCCAGGCAGTCCTTCTTGCATTGATATTTCCTGTCATACTTGCAAGCTGTGCTGTAATGCAGGTACCGATATTATCTCCAAGCATAATTGCGATGGCACCTGGAAGCCCGATGACCCCTGCCTGACCAAGCATAAGGACCAGTCCTACCGTCGCGCTGCTGCTGTGAACCATGGCTGTTGCTATCGCACCCAATATGATCCCTATTATGGTTATGGAGGCGTAATTTTGAAAGAACATCCTGATAGCCTCGTTTTCTCTTACAAAAGGGATGCCGGAATTCAGTATTTTAAGGCCTAAAAACATGATCCCGAAGCCCATTACTGCGTTCCCTATGTTTTTTAAAATATCTTTTTTTGCAAAGTATGAAATTGCAAAGCCTATTCCGATTACCGGCAGTGCAATTTCAGTCAGTTTGAATTTAAAACTGAAAGCCATCAGCTGGGCAGTGATGGTTGTCCCGATATTCGCTCCATAAATTATCCCTATGGCTTGAGATAAGTTCATTAACCCCGAATTTACAAAGCCTACGGTTAAAACGGTTATTGCAGTGCTGCTCTGAACCAGCACTGTCGTCGCGATCCCAACAAAAAAAGCACTCCATATGTTCCCTGTCAATACAGATAATATTTTGTGCATCAATTTTCCTGAAGCTTTCTCCAGGCCGTCTCCCATCTTGTCAACACCGTACATAAGCAGGGCTGTACCGCCGATAAGACCGAATATGAATTCTAACATAATTAAATTTCCCCCTATTATGTACCACTTCATTCTTTGTCACTTTTTCTGTATAATATTAAAGTATATCTGATCATCCGATATCACACGAATATTGTATATGAATAGTAAAGCTTATGCAATAACATTTATGACTATGGAGGTCTCTATTTTGAAAAAAGGTTACCTGTTTATTTTTCTCGCCACATTATTGTTCAGCTCCATGGAAATCGCGCTTAAGGCGAATTCCCATTCCTTTAATCCTGTGCAGCTGAATTTTTTAAGATTCTCTATTGGTGCCCTGTTGCTCTGCCCCTTTGCTTACAACCGGCTGAAAATCATGAACTTACGCCTGGAAGGCAGAGATTTTGCTTTTTTTGCATTTACCGGCTTTATTTGTATCGTAATATCCATGACCTTTCATCAGTTGTCGGTGGTATATTCCAAAGCTTCCCTGGCGGCAATACTTTTTAGCAGCAACCCAATATTTTTAGTGCCAATGGCTCATTATTTTCTAAAAGAGAAGGTCACTCCGGGTATTGTTGTATCTATCATTGTCAGCTTATTCGGAATGGGAATCATACTGAATCCTTTCCATATGACAGCAGATCCAAAAGGAATACTATTTGCTTTTCTGGCTTCCTTCACTTTTGCAATATACAGCGTAATGATAAAATCCAGAAATAAAAAGTATGGGGGGATCGTGCTCACCTCCTTTAGCTTTATCATGGGCAGCATCGAACTTTTTATCCTTATCCTTGTCACCCGAATAGAATACGTATCCCATTGGCTCACTTTTTCAGGTCTGGGTACCTTTGCAAATATACCAATTTTTGATGGAATTACCCTATTTCTTATCCCCAGCCTTATTTATATTGGAGTGTTTGTTACCGGACTTGGGTACATGTTTTACTTCCTTGCAATGGAGGAAACCTCAGCCTCAATGGCATCCCTTGTTTTTCTCATCAAGCCGGCGCTTTCACCGGTAATGGCTTTTTTTATCCTTCAGGAATCAATAACGGCTAATATTGCTATTGGAATTCTGATCATCATGGTCGGCTCAGGCATAATGTTCATATCAAATAACCAAATAAATTCTGCTCTGGTATTCCCCGGGCGAGAACAGCATCTTTGACGCGTTATTCTCGTGTTAGTCCAGGGAAAATGTGGGTAGATATGAAATTGTAATAGAAATATTTGCGCGAGGTGATATTTTTGAGTAAAATGCCGGTACTATTCGTAGGCCATGGCTCTCCGATGAATACAATAGAAGATAATGAATACACCAGAACCTGGAAGGAAATAGCCAAAACAATTCCAAAGCCAAAAGCGATCCTGGCAGTATCTGCCCACTGGTATACAAAAGGCACCAGAATAATGAATGAAGCCACTCCAAAGATGATCTACGACATGTATGGATTCCCAGAAGCATTGTACAAGGTAGTCTACCATGCCCCCGGTTCTCCAGAATTTGCAGGAAAGTCAAAGGAGCTGATCAGTAAAGATACTGTTTTCGACAACAGCTGGGGTTTTGATCATGGAACCTATTCTGTTCTCTGTCAGATGTACCCCAGCCAGGATATACCAGTTTTCCAGATCAGCGTGGATGGTCTCTCTCCGGGGGAAACTCATTTTGAAATTGGAACTCAGCTGAGATCCCTTCGTGAACAGGGTGTCCTGATTTTTGGGAGCGGAAATATCGTCCATAACCTTCGAAGCGTTGACTTCAATAATGCTAAAGGATTTGACTGGGCATACGATTTTGATGACAAAATCAAAAATAGTATCCTGGATCGGGATTTTAGCACAGCTGTTCATTATGAAAGTATTGGGGACAGCGCCCGTCATGCGGTTCCTACTCCTGATCATTATTTCCCATTACTTTATGTGTTGGGTGCTTCTGATGAATCGGATAAGGTTTCCATTTATAACAACAGCTGTACCATGGGTTCATTATCCATGACAAGCTATCTATTCGAATAAATTCCTTCTCGATCTCAGGAAAGCAATAGCTCAAACTATTGCTTTCCTGGGATATTTTTATTGTCTGTTTCTTTTCTTTTATATATGTTAAAATTAGGTTTACATCAATTTAGAAAAGGGAGCCAAATATTGAAAAAAACATTCCAAGCACATAATAAAGTTTCATTCCTTGATAAAGCCGGCTATGGCTCAGGAAATTTCAGTACAGGTGTCATCAATCAGGTGGTGGGCACGTATTTGGTATTTTACTGTACTGCCATACTGGGCATCCCCGGATATCTTATCGGCCTCGCTGTAAGTCTTAGCATTGTCTGGGATGCTGTCACTGATCCCATCATGGGCTACTTGTCGGACATCACCAAATCGGAAAAATTCGGCCGCAGGCATCTATATGTGCTTATCGGCGGAGTCGGAATGGCACTTTGCAACTATTTGTTATGGAACATCCATTCCGATTTTACCGTTCAAGTGAAGTTTATAATAATTTTCATTCTGCTTTTATTAATCAAAACTTTCAGTACCATCTATGTGACCCCTTATACAGCATTGGGTGCCGAGCTTTCCAGCGACTACAATGAAAGAACCAGCATCCAGGGAATAAAGACCATCTTTTTTCTTTTGGGGCTTGCTTTTGTATCAGTTTTTGGTATGTATGTTTTTTTCAAGCCAACACTTGCGTTTCCATCAGGCCAGCTGAATCCTTCTTCCTATAGTATGATGGGCCTCTTTTCTTCCATCATTATTGTCATTTTTGCCCTGGTATGCTTTTTTACTACCAAAAAATACATCCCGATCCTCAATGAAAAAGTTCAGGATGATACCGGCATCGCAAAATTATCCCATATACTCTCTGATTTCAAGGCGATCTTCATGAACAGGAGTTTCCGATATGTGGCATTTGCTTATATGTTCACCAATGTAGCGTCCGCACTTATTGCCAACATGGGACTTCATGTTTTTACATATACATTCCTTCTTACCAGCCAGCAAATTGCAGCAATAATCGGGATACAATTCGCTGTATCGATTTTGTCTCAGCCTGCATGGTTTTATATTTCCGAAAGGCTCGATAAGAAGCCTTCCGTAATATTGGGAATACTTATCAGTATTTTCAGTTCTCTGGGATTTATGTTTATGGTATTAGTCAACAATCAAATTAGCGGAAATATCTTGTACTTCATTCCTTTTGCTGTCCTGGCAGGCTTCGGCACCGCCGCCTTGTTTACACTGCCTTTGTCCATGATCGCCGACATTATCGATATTGACGAAGTGCAGACTGGTAAGAGGACAGAAGGGAGTTATTACGGATTTCTCACAATGTTTTACAAGATGTCTCAATCGGTGACACTCCTTTTAATTGGTTTTGTTCTTGATCTGGTAAATTTTGATCCAAATCTTGCCATACAGTCAGAAAGTACAGTAGTAATTTTAGGATTATTCTTAAGCATTGGTTCTACTTTTAGTTTTGTTGCCGGTTATTTCATGATACGAAAATATGATATCAATAAATCCCTTGTAGAACTGGCTCAAAAGCAGCTCGCCAGTACAAATGACGGTTCATTAATTAAATAGCTTCATTATCTGATTATTTCTCAGCTTTTGGGGCATATATATTTCAAGCTAATTTTATTGACTGAATTAGATTATCTGACAAGAATAAAATGAAAGAGGTATGTTTATGCCAAAAAAAAAATGTTGCGAAAAGTACAAGAAGAATGGCAAATACTGCAAAGATTGCCCTATGAAAGAAGAAAAAAAGGGTAAAAACCATAAAAAAGACAAGAAATAGTATTCCACTGCTACCTATAAGGTTCGATATTTTTTGAGTAGATCTCCGTGTACAAAAGTTTCCCCTCTGTACTCTCAGATTTCATTAAACTGATGGATCTGACATCTTGTTCCATAACCGGCAAACTTCCTTCAAATCTTTCTTTGTCAAATTTCTTATCCATGATGATTTTTCTTCCCAAAGTCAGATGAGGAAAGTATTCTCTGGCCTCGAGTACAAAGCCTTCCTCGGCAAGCATCCAGGAAAGCTGGTTCTCGATTTCCTGGAGTATTCTGTTTTTTTCAGCCCCTATCCAAAGGATGCTGCCTCCAGGTTTTCTAAAAAATCCTATCCCTGAGAATTTTAGCTGAAAAGGCTTAAAAATGACCTTGTCCATGACATCTTTGATCGCTGGCACGCTTTCTTCTCTCACATCCCCAAGAAACACCACTGTCAGGTGAAGGTTTTCCCATGATGTGAATTTTCCTTTCAGGGTAAAGGGCTTGATCCTGAATATGGTTTCCTGGAGGCTGTCTCTTAACCTTCTATCGAATTTGACTGCTATAAACATTCTCATTTTTTCCTGCACCTTCTTATCAGCGGATTGAACTGTTTTTTTCTTGACATTCCTACTAAAAAAAGTTAAAGTATCATTCAATATATTTTATTCTATAGGAGGTAAAATTATGATCGATGAGATACTAAAATACAACAGCGAATTCGTTTCTGGCCACAGTTATGAAAAATACCTGACAAGCAAATTTCCGGAAAAAAAAATCGCTATACTTTCCTGTATGGATACCAGACTGACTGAATTGATGCCCGCCGCCTTAGGATTGAAAAATGGTGATGTCAAAATTATTAAAAATGCCGGAGGTGCCATCTCCCATCCATTTGGAAGTGTTGCCCGAAGTCTCCTGATTGCAATATATGATTTAGGAGTTGAAGAAATTCTGGTTATCGGACATACCGATTGTGGTGTTCAGCATATGGACAGTACAAGGATGCTAAAGAAAATGAAAGAAAAGGGCATATCTGACGAAGATATCAATTTGATCCGCTACTGTGGGGTTGATTTTGATTCCTGGCTGAGCGGATTTGACAGTGTAGAAATTTCTGTGGCTGAAACCGTAGAACTCATTGTCAAGCACCCCTTGATTCCTAAAGACATCAATGTTTACGGCTTCATCATGGACTCAACGACCGGAGAGCTTAAATCCATCTAATTTAAAAGATTCCTTAGCTGAAGAACTATCTTCAACCTGAGGGATCTTTTGAATTAGCTTATTCCATGGTGTTTTTCTCCAGATTGAGCAGTTTATGTTTCATCTCTATACCGCCGGCATATCCGATCAGCTTTCCATTTGCACCGATCACTCTGTGGCAGGGAATGAAAATCGATATGGGATTTCTGTTGTTTGCCATGCCCACAGCCCTGCTGGCTTTGGGATTTCCCGCCAGAACTGCCACATCTTTATAGCTCCTCGTCTCTCCATAGGGTATGGTTCTCAGGATATTCCAAATCAGCTGCTGAAATTCCGTGCCTTCTGTCTTAATTGGCAGATCAAAGAATTTTCGTTTTCCTCTGAGGTATTCCTCAAGCTGGGCTGCAGCCTCCTTTATCAGTCCGGTTTCATTCAATTGTGCTTCTTTGGGCCCAGTCTCTCCATCCAGACATAGATTGGTTATGGCTTCTCCATCGTCTGCAATCCCCACTTTTCCGAGAATTGTCACGTAGAAAAAAATATTTTTCATTTCGCTACCTCCGTTGCTTTATGACCGATATTATTATTATACATCAAGTCCGGTTCTCAGTTTACGGAAAATTCATCAGCCAATCATTTTTTCCCATAATACATCTTGAACATTTTTACCACTGCGATATCAATAACCATTGCCGGTAGTCGAAGCAAAAGTTTCGGACTTAAAATGTTTTTCGCGATAATATACCTGGCTTTCGGATTTTTCTCCAACAAAATATTGGCAATCATCCCAGCGGCATCATCCACATCCATCCCATGATTCCCGCCTTCAATGAAGTTGTCCCTGAAACGGTAGAGACTATCCATGTATTTTTCTTCAACGAATGAAATGTCCTGATTTTTTGCTTTATTCCAGATGGGCGTAGCAACTGCAGCCGTCTCAAGGAGAACCGTTTTGACCCCAAAGGGCTTCATCTCCCGTCTGAGGGAATCACAAAATCCTTCAAGGGCAAATTTTGTAGAAACATAGGGAGATAGAAAAGGCATTGCGATCCTTCCTGCCATGGAGCCGTGGATGATGATTTTCCCCTTATTTAAAATCAATTCCGGTATCAGAGACTGAATGACTTTTACCGCGCCAAAATAGTTGATTTCGAAGCTCTCCCGATAAATCCCGATTGGGATGTTTTCAATTGGTCCTCCTAAAGCGACTCCAGAATTTGCAATGACGGCTTCAAGTTTTCTGCCTTCCTTGCAGATCCCTCTTACGTATTTGCAGAAATCTTCAGTTTCCTCCGGTATGCGGTGGTCCATCTTTCTGGCGAAAGGAACCTTTTCATCTCCAAAAGGATTTTTATCTACATAGGAAATGACTACCCCATATCCTCTTTGAACCAGGATCCCCGCAAGACTCTTCCCTATCCCGGTATCACAGCCTGTAATAACAACAAGTCCTTTAGATTTCTTACCTGAGTTTATTTTGCTATTATTCACTCCTGCACCTCTTCCCCAAACAAATCAATGATATTTTCTCAAGTAATCAATGACCGCCTGAATCTCAACAGGTTTGCTTAGTTTAACGTTTTGAATGCACCTTTCCTGGCAATCAGATAGTCTTACTTTTGGTGCTCCTCAATAAACTTTTCTGCTCGTTTTGCTACTGATTTTCTTGTATTGTTTCGCTGTCCAGCGGCAAATTCCATCATTTCCCTTTTATGTTCTGAAATCGGATAATATTTTTCGAAACAATCGATCACATTCCCCAACATGATGTTCCTGCACTCGGCGGAAGGCTTTCCTTTATTGACATAGGTGTTGTCTGTGACACCAAGGAGTCGCTTCGTTATATCTCCTTCATATTCCGGATTTTTCATGATGATCTTCCAGGCATTTCCCACCACATTTCCGGCGGTGATCATGGATTCAGAATCGATCATGGAAAAATATTTTTCATAGATCCCTTTGAATTTATTCTTGTCATCTACAGCCGCAAGGTTTGAAAGGGTAATTAATCCCCCCCACTTAATGAAACTGTTTTTGCTGTCAATAAAGCGTGAAATATCGTCAAAATAAGGATAGATGAGCTTAGGCTCTGTCTCGCTGATCAGCCGGATAATCTTTTCACAAAAGAATTTTATACTTCCCTTGTCCTCTCTTATAATATCAAGGAGCAAAGGAACCACTTCAATATTTTCTGTCACAATTTTTTGAAATTCATCAACATCCGGTTTTTTGTCAAGCATTTCTTTTAGTTCAGCGACCGTCAATTCTTTATTCATCCTTTCACCCCTTTATATTGGAAGAAATTCAATATCCATGTTCAATTTAATCCAGTTTCCTTTTATTTGATACAATAAGATATACTTCAGCAAGGAGTAATAAGAATATACACAGGATCACAGTAATCTTTATTTCAGGATATTGGCCTGCAAATCCACTTGCTGAGGTGTGCTTTAACAGTATTCCTGCATAAGCCCAGATAATCACAAGTCCGTACGCCATATCCTTATTCATTACCATTGCAGCAATACCAATAATAAGACCAATCGATAGGATAATCACTGTCCAGACCTGCTGGGATATTCCAAAGCCGTCCCATCCTGCACTAACTAGAAGCGTAGTTGCGTTAGCAATTGTGGCAACGGTGATCCATCCAAAGTATATGCTGAAGGGCAGTCTGATAAATAGGTTTTCTCGAGGGAGAAGTTTTACTTTCCTTAGTTCTTGAATAATTACTATCAAGCATATCAGAATCAAAATCATTAGAATCATGGACAAGGGGATGACCCTGTAATGCCAGGAAAAAATCCATAAGGCATTGATAATTGAAGATATGGAAAAGTAAATCCCCACTCTTTCAAGGAGATATGACTTAAATCCATATTTATCAATTTGAAAAAATCCAAGCTGATAAAGGGTAAATCCTGCAAGCAGAAGATAAATGACACCCCATATAGCGAATGTAATTCCCGCCGGAGCAAAAAGATTTGGATAAGAATCTGAAACCTGGCCAGTTCCTACCCCATTGATTGGAAGGATGTTTGCCAGGGCATTTACAGCAACCATCACAATAAAAGAAACTAGCACCATATACTTGATAAATTTACCGCTTTTTCCACTTGTCATTTTTACTCTCCTCCATACCTAAATATTAGAAGATATCTGATATCAGCTCTCATGAATAAATGCTGCTGCTTTTTCTTTACCCATATTATCAATTCTTCTAACTATTCCTATGGTCTATATGCAGAAATGTTTCTATTTTTCAATTATTTCCGCAATCGCCTCATTGAGGGTTTCTTCATCAATTGCACCTTGGTAAGCTTTGATGATATTCCCATCAGAATCAATAAAGAATGTTGTGGGAATTGATGAAATCCCATAGGCATTTGCAGCCTGCCCCTGAGTATCGAAATATACTGGAAAATCAAAGCCCTGATCAGCCACATACTCTTGCCCCTTTTGCAGGGTTTCCCTCTGACCATCAACCAAGTCTACCATCATAAATACAACATCGTCTCTGACTGTAGCATATACTGTGTTAAAATGTGGCATCTCACTTTTGCAAGGAGGACACCAGGAGGCCCAAAAATTCAGCACCACAGGTCTCCCTTTAAAGTCTGATAATTTCACCTTGTTTCCTGCACTGTCCTCAACTGTAAAATCAGGCGCAGCATAAATCTTTCCTTCCTGCGCTGGATCTTTTCCAGCATTGTAGTTCTGGGTTAAAGCGTTATATGTAAAATACGCAATGCCAAGGAATGCCCCAAAAAGAATAATTCCTAATATCGTTTTTATTTTTATATTCATAATTTCCCCCTAAAATGTGAGTTTCGATAGCAAATATCCCATGTAACCTGTGATCATTAAAATACCAACTGCGATAAGTATTCCGCCTGAGATCAAATTAATGATTCCATAATTCCTTTTAATAAAATCAAATGTGGACTTTAACCGGTCAATCAAAATTGCGCTGGCAATAAAAGGAATTCCCAATCCAAGGGAAAAACTCAAAAGCATAAGAATTCCTTTAATACTTTCGCCTGCAGAAGCGGCGAGCATTAATGCAGAACCTAAAAAAGCTCCAACACACGGTGTCCAGCCTATGGAGAATATCACACCGAATATCACCGATGACAGAAATCCTGTTTCGACTTTCTTCACTTTTAATCGTCGGCTCATATTGATAAATGGGACTCTGATAATTTCCATAAAATTCAGACCCAATAGGATCATAATGACCCCGGATATCACATTGATGGCCGTTTTATATTCCTTTAAAAAATCACCCATCACTCCAGCGAATGCGCCCATTGCTACAAACACCAGGGTAAACCCCGAAACAAAGCCCATGGCGTTAATAACCGCTGTTTTCTTTTTTCCATCACTATACGGTCCAGCAAAATACGATATGTAAATGGGCAGCATTGGCAAAAGGCAGGGGGAAATAAAGGTAATGATCCCTTCCAGAAATGTTATCAGATAATCCATTTGTTCATCCTTTCATTGTTGCTTAAGTAATTATACAGCACCTGGACGATCTTTTACAAACAATAATAGCCAGTCGAACTTTCCCTGGACACGAGAACAACGTCCTTGACGCTTTATTCTCGTGTGATAGTAAAGACACGAAAATCGAGCTGGCAAATGATATTCTCATATGCCAGCTCGTGGGGGGGGGTACTAACTCTTTTTACTTATTTACCTAGAAGTTCACTGATTGTTTTTGCGATGCCTTCTGGATCCATACCATAGTATTTATAAACTTCCATAGGATCTCCCAGAACAGCGAATTGATCCGGCAACCCTATTCGTTTGAATTTACCCTTAAATCCTGTCTCTGACAAGACCTCAGCCACTGCTCCGCCAAGTCCGCCATTGATGCTGTGTTCCTCAACAGTCACGACACAATTTGTTTCCTGTGCGCACTTTTTGATCATGTCGACATCAAGAGGCTTGATGGTATGCATGTCGATGACTCTGGCATTAATTCCTTTTTTCGCCAGTTCTTTGGCTCCCATCATGGACCAGTACACACTGCTTCCTGCACTGATGATCGTAAGATCGTCTCCACCCTTAACCTCAATGGCTTTTCCGATCTCGAACTCATAATCGTTGTCCATATAAACATTAGGCTCAGCTCCACGTGCGATTCGGATGACCATTGGCCCCACATGAGTCATTGCTGCTCTTATGGTCTTTATACATTGCCCAGCATCTGCAGGGATAACAACTGTCAAATTAGGGATCGCTCGGTATATGGCAAGGTCAGCAATACAGTTGTGTGTTGGTCCTCCACCGGCTGTAACGCCTGAATGGGTAACAATAAGCTTTACATCCACATCATTATAGGCGATGTCTGTATGGAGCTGATCGGTTGCTCTTAAAGATAAAAATGGTCCAAACCACTGTCCAAATACTTTCTCTCCAGCCAATGCCATTCCTGCGGATGCACCAACCTGGTTGGCTTCTGCGATGCCGAAGTTAAAGCAACGTTCTGGATATTTTGTGAGAATTCTTCCTGATGCTGTTGAAGGAGCGATATTGTCACTGTAGGTCAAAACAAAATCCAAACCCTCATCTGCCATTTTAAGCAATTCTTCGCCTGCTGCATCACGGGCGCTTGATAACATTTGATCAAAATCATAAGTAACTTTTACAGTCATGGTTATTTCCCCTTCCTTGAGTTATTGATACAAACCAATGCTTCATCCAGTTGCTGCTTGGCGATACCGCCTCCATGCCATTTCACATTGCCTTCCATGAAGTCAACACATTTGCCTTTAGTGGTGTTGGCAATAACGAATATCGGTCTTCTTCGGATAGCAGGATCTGAAGCAGGAAGGGACGCAAAGGCTTCACAAACAGCTTTCATGTCATTCCCATCAATTTCGATGACATCCCATCCAAAGGCTTCCAATTTTTTGTCCAGAGGATCGAGACCCATGACTTCACTTGTCGTGCCTGTCATCTGCAGACCATTCTTGTCGACGATTGCTACCAGGTTGCCCAACTGATAATGCCCTGCGGCCATAATGGCTTCCCAGTTAGTGCCTTCATTCATCTCGCCGTCGCCAACAAAGACAAAGGTTCTCCAGTTTTTATTTTGTTTTCTTGCAGCCAAAGCCATACCCAGGGCAATTGGAAATCCATGGCCCAAGGAACCCGCTGATGCTTCTATCGCCGGGACATATTTTCTATTGGAGTGCATTCCGAATACTGCAGTGTCAAGGGTTTCAAAATGATCTACCATATAATCCATGGTGTACATTCCAAGGTCTGAGAAAATCGTATAAAGGGTTTCACTGCAATGACCTTTACTGAGTACAAACCTATCTCTTTCTTCCCACTTTGGATTTTTGGGGTCATATTTCATATATTTGTAGTAAAGCGCTACAGCGACTTCCACCATAGAAAGTTCTCCACCTAAATGACCCATACCAATCCTATAAATGAAATTTACCAGATCTTTTCTGATCTTTATACACTTTTCTTCAAGTTCATTGACCATTTCCATGTCGATTTTAACGTTGTTCATATTTCCAGCCTCCTTTTTATATTTGTATTAAAAATCATTACACTTAATTAATATTTTTGGATATTTCCCTGAGACCTGAGCCTCAAACGCTTCTTCTGCCTGATCGATGGTGAAGATCTTGTTCGTAAATTTATCCAGTTTCATTCTTGGAAGAATCTGCATCGCTCTTGGGAAGGCGTATGGGGAAACATTGGTTCCCGAGATTGTAAGCTCGTTGGAATAACATTTCTCATACAGATTCAATGGCATTACATAATCTTTGGGAAACATTGCTATGTAGAGAACCGTGCCGCCTTTTGCTGCAATATTGCAGGCTGCAGGTGCTGCTTTTGGTGAGCCGGAGGCTTCAATAACCAGATCGAATCCTAACCCGCCGGTTATTTTTTTCGCTTCCTCTTCAACATTCTGACTGATCGGATCAATGATAAAATCGGCACCAAATTCACGAGCCAGTTCTTGTCTCTGAGGGATAGGTTCAATCAATGTCAGTGAAGTGGCTCCAAACATTTTTAGCATCTGTAAAGTCAGCAGTCCAATGGGACCTCCTCCTGATACAGCTACTCTTTGACCGATCTTAATATTGGTTTTATCGATGATACGAACAGCAACGGATACCGGTTCTAAAAGACAGGCTTGTTCGAAGGAAACCTCATCAGGCATTTTAAAAACCTGAGATTCATGCCAAACAACGTATTCAGCCATTCCAGGCTCATTTCGAGTATGTTCACAAAACTGCTCTTGTCCATTGCGGCAGTAATAGCAGGTTCCGCAAAATTGTAAAAAATTCCCTGCGACCTTGTCCCCGATTTTCAAACCCTTTTTGTTAGCATTCTTTCCTAATTCAACAATTGTTCCTGAAAGTTCATGCCCAAGACCAAATGGAGGCTCCCATCCAAAAATACCTTCAACCAGATGTGGGTCGGAACCGCAAATCGCGCAGTAAGCTACCTTGATTTTGACATCCTCATCCCCCATGGGTGATTCCGGTACGTCCAGTACACCAACCTTGCCTCTTTTTGACTCATCGCTGTCTTTCATATTCCCGATCTTAATCGCAGAAATAACTTTCATTGTATATCTCCCTTCATTATTTTTCCGACTTCCCTTTTAAAATCAATAGTAAAACGATTTCATAAGCCATTGGATAAATAGTTTTCAGCCTTATCAGTAATCTTCTTTAGTTTGTATGTTATACTTCAATTATAAGATTTCCATCTTCTCATAACAATGTCTGAGAAGGACACATCCTTTCGATAGTTGTCCTTATGAAACATATCGTTTTGTTTTTATCATTTTTCAATGCTTCATTGCCATTCTGCACTTAACTTATTGAAAATGAAAAGTTAAAATGGTAAAATCATGATATCGATACCGCCGCTGTATATATTTGATATTTTTGGAGGTTATTAAACTGAGTGTAAAAGAAATCTCATCGATCTATCAGCCTTATATCGTCAGAATTCCATTGTGGGATTCAGAAATACTGGTTCGTCATGTTGAACTCCTTGATCAGGAAGCTACTGAGTTTCCCCATGTCCATAACTCCTTTGAAATCTATTATTCGTTGAAAGGAGTACTGAAAATGAACGTCGCAGGGCATATTGTGGGCATTCCTCCTCAGCAACTGCTGCTGGTCTCTCCAAATACTCCACATGGGCGAATCTACGAACCTGATTCGGAACGGGAATATTTCATAATAATATTCGATCTTCCGGACAAATTATTTTCAGCGGCAGAAACAATTTCTGCCAGCGAGGAAGTGCATGAACTTAAGAATATTTTAAGTGAGTTCATCACCGACTATCATTCCGTTTATCATGATCATAATCAATGCACAGAAATCATCGAACAAATTGCGTTTGAATTGAAAGAAAGAAGATTGGGATGGCAGTCGATCATCAAGGGACTGTATCTCGAGTTCATCCTTAAATCTTTTCGAAACATCGTTCCTTCCACGCTGAATATCGCCAGCCATGACAGTCAAAATTTGAATTTAGCGATAGAAATATCCAAATATTTGCATGCCAATTACGATAAGGAAATCACCCTGCAAAGTGTTGCAGACACCATGCATGTTACGCCTCGTCATATCAACCGGGTTTTTGAGGCTTGCTTTGGAACAACTTTTAGCAATACTCTAAGCTTATTCCGGCTCAATCATGCAAAGGAATACCTCTATAAAACCTCGTATTCCATCGATAAAATTGCAAACTTAGTCGGTTTTTCGTCATCCAGGACTCTCCATCGATTATTCCAGGAAAACGAAAATATTACTGCAACACAATATCGAAAGAATGTCCGCAAATCAATGACCTGCGATGAGTACATAAAGGACTCAGAATGACTATTTGGAACAATCCAACAATATTTTGGGATATTCCGACTTTTCAAATAAGGCAAAGGCTTCCACTGCATCACTTAATGGCATTACCTTTCCAATGACTTTATCCAACTGCAGCCGTGGAATCAGATTGATGGTTCGAGGCATGATGGTCGTGGTTGTAAATACCGTTTGGAGCCTGCCTTCTTTCATATATAGATCATACAAATTCAGAGGCATTTGATAATTTGGAGGGAATACTGCAAAATAAACGACCGTGCCGCCTTTCCCCATGATTTTCAGCGCAGGTTCCGCAGCCTTTGGGGATCCTGATGCTTCGAATACAAAATCAAATCCATCTCCATCAGTAATGTCCATAGCACGCTCTTCCATATTTTCCTGGAAAGGATCGATCACATTTTGCGCTCCCATATCCAGGGCCAGTTGCCGCTTGGATGCCACAGGATCGATTGCTGTAACTTTGGATGCTCCCGAAAGCAGGATCATATTCAGCAGGATAGAACCGATTCCACCTATTCCCGAAATCGCAACCGAAGCGCCATGACTGATCTGGGCCAGATCCATTGCCCTGATGGTGCAGTTTGCCGGTTCTGTCAAACAATAATGCATTAAATCCGCATCGGGGGGAATTTTAAAAACTGCACTTACATCTGTAACCACATACTCTGCAAAGGCGCCTGTATCTTTTGAATTTTCACAATATTGAGGCTGTCCCCTTTTACAGGCTTTGCAGTTTCCACAGCTGGTTACGGGGAAAAGTACAACCTTATCGCCAATGCTGAATCCGAATTTTTCTGCCCCATCTCCCAGCTCTTCTATGATCCCGGAAGCTTCATGCCCCAGATGCATGGGAGGTTTCGCCCCAAGAATCCCCATGGATACCATATGGATATCCGTAGCGCAAAGGGCGGCATATGCAATTTTCACTTTAACCTGATTTGCTCCTGGTGCAGGGATATCAACTTTACGCACTTCCACTTTATCCTTATCCGCAAACCAAACCTGATTCATTTTTTCCATTATCAACCCAGCTTTCTATAATCTTCAGACACATCCAATTTATTTCGTGGTCACCTGATGATGTGATCGTAATTGCAAAGAAAGTGCTCAAAGAGCACTTTCTTTGTGTGTTTAGATACAATAAAGAGAATTCTAATTTAAATCATTTTACTTATTTGGTAGCGTTTGCTGCGTTGTATTCTTCGATTGTCAATACTTTCCAATCTCCAGCCTTTGCAAATGGAGCATTTGCATCGTAATATTCGTCCACATTGCCTGCATTAATGCACATTGTAGGCGTATAGGAATTTGCTGGAAGGTTGTTTCCATCGAAATCTTTTTCAGAGAACATTCTGTGGATCAGATCAACAAGCTTTTCACCATTGTAAGTAGGTATGTTTGTTGCTGTTGCAAAAAGCGCACCATCTTTAATGTATTTTAGAGCTTCTGTTGTACCATCAGCACAGCAGACGATTTTAATATCAGTTCCGGCAACCAGGTCATGTTGTTTGACTTCTGTCAGGGCACCAGGAAGCATAGTGTCTGTTTCTACCAATAAGATATCCATGTCAGGATTTGCTGTTAAAAGGTCAGAAGAAGCTACCTGACCAGCTGCAGCATCGGTGCTTTTTCCTGAGCCATAACCCACAAAATCAAGTGGCAGGTCACCGCCAACTACTTTGCCTGTATCACGGATAGCGATCCATGTGTCATATGCTTCTAATGCAGCATCCCATTTGGTGTCATAAGGTTTTCCTTCAATATTTGCCGCTTCAAACAGATATCCTGTTATGAAACCAGTTGATCGGCTTTGTGCATCCGCGCTGTCCATCATGCTTAAGGCAAAGCCCATTTTAAGAGGATCTGAACCTTTTTTATAGAGTTGTGAAGCCGTATAAACACCTACTTCGTATCCGGAGTTGAAACTGCCGGAAATGATGTTGGTTACGATCTGATATTCATTTGCGGCTGATCTTGGACCTGTAACGATGACAGGAATACCAGCTTCAACTGCTCTGGTGATATCAGCAACTGAAGAATCCAAGTCAACTGCATTCAATACGATGATATCGACTTTCTGAGTGATAAACGTATCCATTTGAGTCAACTGTTCCTGCAAATTGAAATTTGCATTCTGGTATTTGATGGTATATCCGTATCCATCAGCTGCCTTGTTTGCGGAATTCATCATTTCTTCAAAGAAAGTACTGCCCAGGAATGCTCCTGCCCAACCGATTACAACGTCATCCTTTTTCTCTACCGGAAGTCCTTTTGCAATCTCGGTTCTGTCATCAAGCTTTAATGCCTGTAGTCCTGAAAGTGGAAGTCTGTCTTCCTTCGCCATTAGTTGATCGTAAGCACTTAAATCTGAACCGTTTCCGTTATCGGTATCCTGATCTCCGCTACAGCCGATCAAAGCGATACCGATCATGAAGACAACCAATAAAGCAGCCAAACCTTTTAACTTTTCCCTCTTCATTTTTTTCCCTCCTTAAATTTATATATAATCTGATTTTATCAGTTATATAACAGCGTTTATGCAGTTCTTTTGGATGTGATCCCTTTCAATAATACGGCGATGATGATGATTGCCGCTTTCACGACCATCTGAGGATATGTCGGCAAATTAATGAGGTTCATGATGTTTCCGATTACAGCAATGATAAAGATACCTATTACCGTAAAGGATACCTTTCCTTCTCCACCCAGCAGACTGGTTCCCCCGATAACAACCGCAGCAATCGTCGTCATATTATAATCTACTCCAGCTGTTAGCGGAGTAGCGGTTCCCGTTCTTGCGGTAATGATCACCCCTGCGATGCCGCTTAGGATCCCACTGATCACATATGCGCTGAAGATGTATTTTTTTGTGTTTATACCGGATAATCGAACAGCGACTTCATTGCTTCCTGTAGCCATTAAAAGTCTGCCAAAAGTTGTATAGTTCATGATGAACATAAATACCAGGACAACCAGAACCGCCACATAGATCGGGTAGGGGATATTGAACAGTGGATCGCCACTTCCCGCAAAACTGGTTAATAATTTGGCTGCTGGTTTTGTTGTGTTCAGCATAATGGTAGATCCTTTTGTAATAATAAACCCTACACCCTGAAAAGCCATCATAGTCGCCAGCGTGGTTATTATTGGCGTGACCTTAACGACGGATATCAAAAATCCATTGATAACTCCGATACCTGTAGCGCATGCTATTCCGATGAGCATCGCTAAAAGCAATCCGCCTACGCTGCCATTCAATCCCAATTTAGTTAAGGAGTAAGCCACCATGATACTGCTGATTGCAGCCATGGAACTTACTGATAAGTCAATACCTCCAGTCAATAAAACCATCATCATGCCGATTGCGATGATCGAATAAGTAACCTGCTGTCTGATCAGATTAGATATATTCTGAGATGTCAGAAAGATTGGAGATATTAAAGATGCTACTATAATTAATCCTAAAAGGATTAAAGCCGGATAGTAATTTATTAGAAACTTTTTTATTGCGTGAGAATGATCCTTCTCGATTGGTTTTCCCTCATTGGACAGATCTTTATTCGACGTCATCTTTTGTAACCCCCATCGCATATTTAATAATGTTGATTTCTGAAAGTTCATTTTTTTGTAATTCTCCAACACTTTTTCCTTCTCTGATAACAACAGTTCTGTCGCACATTCCAATGATTTCAGTCATTTCAGAAGAAACCATAACAACCGCGCAGTTGTTTTCCACCATATCGTTGATCAACTTGAAAATTTCAGTTTTGGATCCTACATCCACACCTCTGGTAGGTTCATCCAGAATTAAAATCCTTGAATTCGGCGCTAAAAGCTTGGCAAGTGCGACCTTTTGTTGATTTCCTCCAGACAGGCTTTCTACGTTGTTGTCTAAGGAAGCGGCTTTTATTCCTACTTCACCCGAAAAACGATCCACAAATGCGCTTTCTTTCTTTAGATTTAAGCATCCTGCCCGTGCAAAAGCATCGAGGCTAGTAAGTGTTATGTTATGCTTGATGGGCATCCTCAGCAAAACACCCTGACTTTTTCTATCTTCGGGAAGCAATCCTATTTTATTTTTAAATGCATCTTTCGCAGATTTGAATCTGATAGGTTTTCCATGCAACTCCACCGTTCCGCTGTCCAATGGATCGATACCAAGCATGGCGCGTATGGCCTCTGTTCTCCCCGCGCCTACCAGGCCGCTTAGACCTAAAACTTCACCAGAACGGACCTCAAATGAAATGTCTTCCACCATGCTGCCTGCTTTTAAATTTTTTGCGCTCAGTACGACTTCGCCTATGGTTGCATTTCTTTCCGGGAAAAAAGTATCCAGGTTACGTCCAATCATCAATTTTACAAGCCCTTCTTCATTAATGGAATTACGATCTACAACAGCAACAAACTGTCCATCCTTGAGAACAGTGATACTGTTTGCCAATTCGAAAATTTCTTCCAGCCGATGGGAGATATAGATAATGGAAACTCCCTGTTGCCTTAGCTGCTTCAACAACTCAAACAGCTTTCTTACTTCCTTCATCGTTAACACTGCCGTTGGCTCATCCAATACCAACACTTTGGATTTTCGGGTCAATGCTTTACAGATTTCAACGATCTGCTGATAGGCTACCGTCAGATCCTTGACCTTATCATTCACATTGATTTCGCCAAACCCTAATTTTTCCAAGTATGTTTTTGCTCTTTTTCTCAGGTCTTTCCAGTCGATAATATTCTTTTTTTCATTGAATTCATCCAGAAATATATTCTCCATTACTGACAGATCCGGAATCAAGGAAATTTCCTGATAGATTACGGAAATTCCGTTTTCCAGTCCCTCTTTTGGATTCCTGATTCGAACTTCTTTCCCATTGATCTTAATTTCGCCTTTATCAGGGTGCTGAGCTCCGGCTAATATTTTTATTAAAGTTGATTTTCCGGCACCGTTTTCACCCATTAAAGCATGTATTTCTCCTGGTTTCACGCGAAAGGTAACATCCGTTAACGCATTTACACCACCGAAGCTCTTGGTAACATTGAACATTTCAACCCGATACTCGCTTTGGGGTTCAGCTTGAACTTCCTCTTCAGAAATTACATTTTCTTTTTCCAGCACAGCGATACCTCCTTCAGTATAAATTCGCTTTCTTGTTATTGTTCACAGGCATGCTGATCAAAATAACTATAAGGTAGTGGTAAATCCGCCGTCTACACTGATGCTCCAACCGTTTACGTAGTCTGATGCTTTGCTGGCTAAAAATACCACGGTTCCCATGAGATCCTGGGGATTGCCCCATCTTCCAGCAGGAATCCGGTTGTTGATCTTATCGTAAAATGTTTTGTCGTTACTGATGGCTGCATTGACTTCCGTGACCAAAAATCCTGGTGAGATAGCATTGGTCTGAATATTGTATTCCCCAAGCTCATTGCAGAAGGTTCTGGTCAGCCCGATCACTCCATGCTTAGCTACCACATAGGGAGGGCATTTCTTGTCGGCGGTATAGGATAATGCGGAACCGATATTGATGATCTTTCCGCTGTTTTGCTGTTTCATGACTTTGGCTACTTCGTGGGACAGATAGTACACTGCATTTAAATTGACTTCCAATACGGACTGGTAATATTCATCCGGATAGTTTTCAAAATCAGCGAAACGTCCGATTCCCGCATTATTGACCAGGATGTCTATTTTGCCATATTCTTTTAAACAGGTCTCAACGATGTTTTTTCGGTACTCATCCTTTGTCACATCCCCCTGCAAAAACACTACACGGCGTCCTTCTTTTTCTACAAGTTCTTTTACTTCTGCTACATTATCGGTCATATGGGGAATGAGCAAATCCGCCCCTGCTTTGGCAAATGCTACAGCATATCCTAAACCCAAGCCTTGATTAGCTCCGGTGATGATGGCTACTTTACCTTTTAAACTGAAATAATCCATACTGAAATTTTCAATTCCATTGTTCAAAATAGAACCCCCTTATTTTATTAGCAGCTTCTTGCTGCCAAAATACCTGAGCTAATCGGAAAACGATTACACTTAAAGGCATTTTGTACGATTGACTACAATTATAAACTTTAAAGGGTGTTTATGGCAATGCTTCAAACGGACATGTGAACACGATTGATGTCCTGTATTGTCACATTGTTAAAAGTTAAATAACAATGATTTTTAAAAAGATCCAGCCTGTAAGAGGCTGGATCAACTATATTATCTGGCCTGATCCCATTTTGATCGCTTATGCTTTTCGGCGCTGGTCCTTCTGCTTTTTCTTAAATTATTAGGATCTGCAGCCTTTGGAGCAAACGCCTTCCGGGCACGATCGGTGGTGGAAGGCTTAATTTGTGTTTCCATTAATGGATAAGGATGATCTTCTACGACTGGCAGAACCTTGTCGATGAGTTTTTGAATATCCCGAAGCAGGGGTTTTTCTTCCTGATCACAAAATGAGAGTGCAATTCCTCCCATTCCTGCTCTACCCGTACGCCCGATTCTGTGAACATACGTCTCGGGAACCTCCGGCAAATCGAAATTAATAACATGTGATAGTTCATCCACATCTATTCCACGAGCGGCAATATCTGTAGCGACTAAGATCCTTGTTTTTCTTTCCTTAAAGTTATTTAACGCCAGCTGTCTCATATTCTGAGATTTATTTCCATGAATAGCCTGAGCTTTTAATCCGGCTTTTTCTAAAGCCGTCACGATTTTATCCGCACCATGCTTAGTTCTGGAGAAAACCAGAGCAGAAATAATTTCTTTATTTTTCAGCAGGTGGATCAGCAAATTCATTTTATTTTTCTTGTCCACGTAATAGATGGTTTGTTCGATAATATCTACTGTGGAAGAAACTGGTGTTATTTCTACTGTAACTGGATTTTTAAGGATGGTCTCTGACAGCTTAGCGATTTCAGTGGGCATAGTTGCAGAAAAAAACATGGTTTGTCTGGTTTCTGGGATATGTTTGATGATTTTTCGAACATCATGGATCATTCCCATATCCAGCATGCGATCTGCCTCGTCAAGTACAAAATATTCTATATTATTTAAGCTGATGAATTTTTGATTCATCAGATCAAGAAGCCTTCCTGGAGTTGCCACTAAAATATCAATTCCTCTTGCCAATGCATTCGTCTGGGGATTTTGAGGTACTCCTCCAAAGATGACCAATTTTCTAAGTCCTAAATGTTTGCCATAGGCATCAAAACTTTCTCCAATTTGGATTGCCAGTTCTCTGGTCGGGGCTAAAATCAATGCTTTAATTTGTCGGCGCCCTTTTGTGTTTCCCTGCCCAAAGGAAAGTCCCTGCAATATGGGTATCGCATAAGCGGCTGTTTTTCCTGTGCCTGTTTGAGCACACCCCAGCAAATCTCTTCCTTCAAGGAGAGGAGGAATAGCCTTTGCCTGTATTGGTGTGGCTTTTTCGTACCCTTCAGTATTTAAAGCCCTCTGAATCGGCTTAATTAAATTTAATTTTTCAAATAACAATATCATTTCTCCTTTTGGTATCATACCAACTTCTAATTTCATCAAATTATAACGGGGTGTTTATTTATCAAAAACTCCCCCACGTTTTTTACTGCTAAAGGCCTTTCGATTGCTGCCTTTCTTCTGACTTGGTTTTTCATCTGTGGTTCCCTGCTGGGCACTTTGTTTCTTCTTTTCTTCTATGATCTTTTTCATTCTCTCGATATTAGTGATCGACATTTTTTCTATTCTCCTTCTATATATGGGATAGGGCTTGAAATATTCCCTTCCTTCAATTTATATATGTGCTATGGCTGCTCCAGCAATAGTCCAAAAAACAGTATTATAATGGAAGTACTTAATAAGCTGTAATAAATCATTATAACACTATCTGCCCACAAAAAGGGATTTTTTCAAGTCTGGCCTCATTTTTGTTTTATCTTGGTGCCCAATGAAATATATTTTTGCACTTTAGACAGGTCACTTTCACTGTGCCCTGGTTGCTGGGCACACGCAGTTTTGTGTGACATCTTTCACATTCCACAAGACGATGATCAACAAGGGCAAGAATCTTTTCCTTGTCTAATCCAACGACTGCATCCTCTCCAATAATAAATGCCGGGACACCCCGGATGCTTCTTTTTGCCATCTCATTTTGTGCCTGCACATCATTTCCTAAATCTTTTTCGATGTAATGGATCCTATTCGCTGACAGAAACTCTTTTGCTTGCCTGCAATATCCACAGGTTTTTGTGGTATACATGATTACTTTCTTCATCCGCTCCCCTTCTTTCTTCTTTCAGATTATTTTCCTTTAGCTCTGCTTTTACTTTTTTTCCCCCTGGCAAAGTGATATGCCTGAATTATCCATGACATTATTTCTTCGTCAATTTCCGTCACATTTTCTATGATGACGTGGTGAGTCCATCGATTAGGATAAGGCTCGACCGCCTGAACGATCCGGGGATGCACTACCTGATGATCCAGACCAAATGTCAGGATCAAATAGTTTTCCGGCCGGTCTCTTAGTTTTCTTATAGGAAGCCACACCCATGCAAAGGCATTTTCTGCCGTGAAGGTGATCTGTGTTTTTTGCACTTTACTATTAACACCCGGCAACTGAGAAATTTTCTCTCTGATTGCCTCGTAAACCGGAAAAATCAGTGGTTTTTTGGAAAAAAAGTGAAGTTCATCAGTATATTCGCTGTAGGCTGAAGCCATTGGATATTTCAGTCCGATTTCTTCACCGGTTGCCCATACCAGCGCCGGGGTTGCTTCTTCCGTCTCAGCAACCTTCATGGTGTCTCCTGCTGCTTCTTCCAATGAAGACTCCCATAAAGTGACAGCATAACCATGAATGCGCCACTCCAGATGAGAAAAAATTGCCTTCGTATTCTTCAGGAACAAGATTTCCTTTATTTTCATTCCCTGAGACTCCAGACGCTTTTGTACGTCCTCTGCCGTGAGGTGACCCTCTTCCAAGGGGAGTTCCCACAATCCTCCTAAAAGCGCGTTTCCCGGTCTCTTACGAATAGCAAATTTATCCTTGCAGCGAATCAGCAAAACCGTTTTATTCTGGATCGACCGGTCACGACCTTTCGATTTGTATGGAATCATTACCTGTGTTCCATGATTAAACGAAAGGCAATACTCTGTAACGGGGCATTCCGCACATTTAGGTGAAACTCTTGAGATGCAGACCAAGGCTCCAAGCTCGATCATCCCCTGATTAAAATCTCCAATGCGCCTGTCAGGAAGCAACCTTTCGGCTTCCCTCTTCAAGATATTCTTTAACCTGTTATCCCTAAGATCTCCCCTGTTTTCCGTCAATCTTGCCATTACGCGAAAAACATTCCCATCAACTGCCGCTACTTTCTCTCCAAAGGCGATGGATGCAATAGCCCCTGCGGTGTATTCCCCGATACCTTTTAGTTTTTGAAGCTCTGAGGCTGTTTCAGGTAATTTTCCTCCATGGTTGTTGATAAGCTCTGTTGCAGCAGCCTTCAGGTTTCTGGCTCTGGAGTAGTATCCCAATCCTTCCCATAGTTTAAGGAGTTCATCTTCCTCTACATCAGCCAGATTCTCAACAGACGGAAGCCTCTCCAGAAATCGATTAAAGTATGGAATCACCGTGTCAACACGGGTTTGCTGAAGCATGATTTCTGATACCCAGACCCTGTAGGGCGCGGGATCATCCCTCCAGGGCATGCTTCTTTTATTTTTATCGAACCAGTCAAGGATTTTTCCCTGAAAATCCTTGATCCTCCACTCCTCACCCATCCATTGTTTCCCTGCCATGGCATCTCCTGTTCGACATACTAATCTACATTGATTATAATTCAATTTCCATATTTTATCAATCTATCAGATTCCCACCAATAAACTCTTGATTTTTTTCAGCCCTTGCCTTATTCTATGATAACTATAGTTTTTATCAATGGAATAAAAGGATCTAATTTATTGGACAAGAATATCTACTCGTGATATAAATTAATTGCTATCTTTTTTAAAGATGTTTTACAGGCGCGTCAGTATATGTTAGTTATTTAACAAACATACTCTGACAAGGCATGATACTTTATTACCGAAGACAGGGGGCTGCAAATGAAGTTTATAAAAGTAATAAAAAATAAGTCTGTTCTTTTATTGAGTGCAGCATTGATTACAAGTCTGTTGATAACAGGCTGTGGAAACAAGACAAATGAACCCACCAGTGAACCTGAAGGAAATTATCCCAGCCAGAATATCAATGGGGTCGTCGCTTGGGGCGCAGGGGGTACAACCGATAATGTAGCCAGAAGGCTTCAGCCTCTGGCAGAACAGGTACTGGGAAAATCGATTATCATGTCCAATAAAGCCGGCGGTGCCGGAATTTTAGCCATGCAATATGTCAATGATCAGAATCCGGATGGTTATACCCTGATCTTTAATGCAGAAACACCTGCACTTTATCCCGTACTTGGACTGCCTGATCTGACGTACGATGAATTTGAACCCATCGTTCTTTTTACTAAAGGGAGCAGCGTTATTGTTGTCCCAAACAACTCCCCATATGAAAACTTCGACGATCTCATAAAGGACGCCAAGGAAAATCCAGGAAGAATCCATTTGGGGATCAGTGGAGTAGGTGGCCAGCCTTATATGGCGGCTGCGATATTAAAGAATATCGATGGCGCAGATTTTAATCTTGTACCCTATGATGGTGACAGTTCTCTGATCACGGCTCTTTTAGGCAATCAGATACAAGTTACCGCCTTATCTGTGGGTGCGGCAACTCAGTTTATTAAGAATGGTAACATGAAAGCCCTTGCAGTTATGTCTGCTGAGCGCAATGAGATCATCCCTGAGGTGCCCTCTGTCGTTGAAAGTAATCCTGAATATAAAGAAATCCTTACAGCATCCGGTTTTTTCAATGGTGTGTTTGTGAAAAAAGGTACTCCGGAAACTGCCATCCGTAAGCTTAAGGAAGCTTTTATGTCAGCTTTTAATGATCCCGGCTTTCAGGAGTATGCAGCAGAAAATGGCATGAAACCCCTTGGACTTACAGGAGAAGAGGCGAAATTATATATAAAAAAATGGCAGTCCCAGATGGCATGGCTTATTTATGAAACAGGTGATTCTAAAGTGTCTCCAGAAAAATTCGGAATTCCAAAACCTGATTGAACCAAATAATCAACAAAATCGAGAAATTCTGAATAATTATTTAAACGAGGGGGATATAAATGTCTGCGAAAGATAAAGAAATGAAACAGGCAGCACAGTCTGTTCAAAATCCGGGAGAGCTATATTTTTTATTGATACTTTTTTCAGTCTTTGCCTTGTTCTTTTATGAGGCGTCAAAACAAAATGGTTTGCTTCAAGGTGAATTAGGCGGACCAGGTGTAATACCACAATTGATGATTGGCGCTTCACTAATTATGATCGTATTGTTGTTCCTTCAATTCCGTAAGAATCACTATAAGGAGAGTTATATCAATGATGTCATAAAAACCTTGTTTTCTAAAGATCTTGTAGCGATTCTAGGAACGGTTGTATTATATGCTTTGCTGCTTGAAAGTTTGAAATTTATTCTGACCTCTTCACTGTTTCTCTTTTTCAGCATGGCTCTTCTTGACAGGAAAAAATTCGGTCATAAACTTATGATTTCCCTGGCAACTGTAGCAATGATAGTTTTGATTTTTAGATATATTTTTCAGGTTGTATTACCATAGATTATTATGAGGAGATAAAATATGATAGGTATCGAAGGGTTCTTAATACCATTTTTAAATTTAGAACTGATTATGTATATAGCAGCTGGTGTTTTTGTCGGCATTTATGTTGGTGCAATTCCTGGTCTTTCCGTCACAATGGCGGTTTCCATTCTGATTTCCTTCACATTTTCATGGGATATCCTGCCTGCTTTAGCTGTAATGATCGGAGTTTTCGTCGGCGGTGTCTATGGCGGCAGCCGCTCAGCGATTCTGCTGAATATTCCCGGAGCACCGGCAGCTGTTGCCACAGCATTTGATGGATTCCCCCTGGCAAAAAGGGGCGAAGCTGGAATTGCTATGGGAATCAGTACCACAGAGTCCGTCATCGGTACATTTTTTGGAATCGCAGTACTGGTTGTGGCGTCACCTATTGTTTCCAGCCTGGCTCTAAAAGTATCTCCCAGAGACTATGTACTTTTAGCCATAATGGGTTTACTTCTTGTAGGGAGTTTAAGTAAAGGCTCCATGTTAAAAGCAATGATCACAGCCGCTTTAGGGATCATCGCCGGACTCGTTGGAATGGACCCTATAACAGGGCAGCCACGACTGAACTTTGGCTTTGACGGACTTTTGGGAGGAATCAGCTTCATCGTTGTAATGATCGGGATTTTTGGATTATCCGAGGCTCTTATGCAGCTTCGGCATAACGTTCAGCCTGTGAAACAAAATGTAGATAAAGTTCGCCCTGGCTGGGATGTGATTTTAAAGAATCTTCCCCTCACCATAAGATGTTCTTTAATAGGCGTAGTGATTGGCGCTCTTCCAGGTACTGGTGGCGATATCGCGGCATTGATGGCCTATGACCATGCCAAACGATCGGTCAAAAATCCATCCCGGCCATTTGGGGAAGGTGCTATCGAGGGTGTCATCGCTCCGGAATCAGCAAATAATGCCGCCATAGGAGGCGCTTTTATCCCGATGATGACTTTGGGTATTCCAGGTGACGCAGTAACAGCTGTGCTGATCGGAGGCATGGTTGTGCATGGCCTGCGGCCCGGGCCCATGCTTATGAAACAGCAGCCTGAGTTTTTCTGGACCATCGTTGCCTGCCTTTTAATATCGAATATTTTTCTTTATATATTTGGAATGACAGGAATCAAGCTTTTTAGTAAAATCGTTGAAATTCCCAAGGCAATTATAACCCCAATCATTATTGTTCTGTCAATTATCGGCAGTTATAGCATCAGTAACAGCGTAACAGATATTTATTGGATGATCGCCTTTGGTATACTGGGTTACTTCTTTAAGACTTATGACTACCCGGTTGCCCCAATGGTCTTAGGGCTGATCCTAAGCCCGATCATTGATACAAACTACAGGCGTGCCATGGCACTCAGCCATAACAATTTGGGTGAATTTATCACCGGAATGTTCACCAATACCATTTCTGTCGTGATCATCCTATTTATTGTCGTTTCACTACTTTCACAATCTAAGTATTGGGAAAAGATCCGTTCTGGATTTGAAAATAAATTTAAATGAGCGTACAAAAAAACCGGCGAGAATTCTCGCCGGTTTTTGTCTCTATACAGTCGGACTTTCTTTAACCGTTTCAATTTCTTCTTCTGTTTCATGTACCCTTGATTCGGATACAGACACAATAACTACTGAAGGGTCATTCTCGACAACTACTTTTTTCGAGAGCTTTAAATCACTGATATGTATTGATTCTCCTACATTCAAAGCTGAAACGTCAATTTCTACATGATCAGGGATATCCTGGGGAAAACCCTTTAACGAAATAAAGTTTGTTTGCCGCATCAAAATCAATTTTTTTGCATCCAGGATTTCTGCTCCTACGATTTTTATCGGCACCTCCGTGTGAATTCCCTCGGATAGGGATACCTTTTGAAAATCAACATGCAAATATTCTCTGCTTAAGGGCGCATGCTGTATTTCCTTTATGATAACTGTGACTGGTTCTTCATTGGCTACTGCTAAGTTAAATACAGCATTTCTCCCTAATGTGGTTAAAACTCTTTTCAATTCATCAGTTTTTACGGTGACTGACGTTGTTTCTATCCCTTTACCGTAAATGCTGGCTGGTAAATAACCGGACTTTCTCAGCCTCATATTGACATTGCTATTTGCATTTTCTCGTTTTTCGATCTTAATAGTTTTCATCTTTTTCATCTTGTGGTGCCTCCCTCTATCTTAAACTACAATTATTTATACCCCATTATACCACACAATAAGCATTTAAAACCTTTTACAGTTTAATTTGGATTTATTAACATTTATTTCCTATTGTAGTGTCTTTGGCTTTTATTCGCTTGGAAAGCGATACCTGAAATAATCTCTGGTTAATGTTTGGGCAGATACATTCATGTAATTCTTCACTTTTTGGGTAACCCCATTTAAGTATTCATCCGTGACTGTATCCGATAATCGTTCATAGGTGCCGCTTTTGGGGAAATACATCGCCTTGTCTGTGATCCAGCCTCCAGTGGTAAAAATCACTGTAGTTTCCTCCTCTGAGAAAACATCTTTTCCCACATAATATCTTGGATCATAGTAGTTCAAATCGAACAGGTTTGCCAAGGTAGGCAAAATATCAAAGGTACTTGCTGTTTTCGTTATCGTTTTGGATTCCACTGCGCTGTTATAGATAATAAATGGCAGACGATCCATGTTGTACTGGCTTGTTCTGTCGGTTCCAGTAGCTTCCTCCAGATATTTTAATTCCATATGTAAAGGATGGTGGTCCCCAAATATTGCAAAAACCGTATCATCAAGTTTCCCTTTTTCTTCTAAAGAATTTATTAAATATTCCAGCGCCAGGTCTGTTTCGATGGCTTTCGCCAAATACCTTTTTACTTTAATATTGTAGGGCAAATTCTTTACCTTATCCCAATGGGTTTTCACTACACCCTTATGTCCGCCATCATCATATGGAAAATGCATGGTTGAGGTGATGATAAAACTGAAGAATCTGTCCTGATCAATAAAATAGGGCAATGCTTCCTGCATCATGTTCAGATCACTTGGCCATCCTCCGATCCTTTTAATATTCAAATCATCATGGCTGTAAAATTTAAGGGAGCCCATGTTTTGATGCAATTCTGTTCTATTGTAGTATTGATCTGTCCAGTTATGATATGACGTATTGTAATAGCTGTTCTTTTTAAACAAACTAAAAATTGATGTGGAATAATTGTTTTTCGTAAATGCATTTGGGGTGCACACCGTTGGGGAGGGAATTATGGATGTTAAAGCAATGTACTCGCTTTCTCCGGTGGTGCAGCTATATTTTGGGGTATAATAATTATTAAAGTACCAGCCTTCCTTTGCCAGCCTAAAAAGCGTTGGTGTCACTTCTTCATTGATTGCAGTCACATCCAAGGCTTCAATCATGATCAGTATCAAATTCTTATCTTTAAATATTCCCGTCATCTCATTTTTAGGCGTTATATTTTGATTGATATAGAATTCATGCAAGCTTTTGATTACAGGATCCTTTTCATTTTCAATCAAAGTCCGCCATCTTGTATCAATAATTTTTCGTTCATAATCCGGTTCATCAATAACTTCTTCTTCCTCTTTGTCATCCACAACAATTTCCTGGGATGTTTCTCCAGGATCGATCATATACAGAATATCCCGCCACAGAAAACGCATTGTGCCAAATTCCTTCAAGGATGTCTCAATGAAAATCGGATTGGAATACAATACTTGATTGCTTACCATTAAATTCGGGCTTTGAAATATAGGTAAAATCAATGTGGAAATCGATAAAAAGTGTAAGGATATCACAAAAATGAACATGGTTACTATTTGTTTAAAGTTATATTTTCCCTGGCGCAAAAACCCTTTAGCAAAGATGAAAATCAGCAAAACGATCATAAAAGGAAGAAACCCGAGATAGTAAATCGGCTTGATGTAACTTAAAAAAACACTGATCTGTTCAGTTATCCTCCCAGCCCCATCATTTGCCGCATTGACCGACATATAATTTCCCATGAAGCTTTGAAAATTCAACTGGATCACTGCATAAATGGAAGAAAATAAAATCGTCATCAATATGATTACTTTGCTCATTCGAGGAGAGAAAAAACTGCATAGGAAGGCAATAATAGTGCTTGTCGTCAATGTAAAAAGGGTGATCCTTACGAGTTCAATAGTAAATAAACTGCCAAAGGTCAAAATTTTAAAAAATCCTTCTATGAAAATCAGGCTAAAAAAAATGATCAGTATTATTTTGGAAAAATAGAAGTTTGTCTCTAAAATTTTAGTTTTTTTCATTGCTCCACCCCTGCAAAATTGTACTTTCTAAAATGATTATAATATATTTTGATTTTAATTTCATATTTTTGTAATTCCATATGTCTAAATTTTAATCGATTTTCAGTAGTCTTGCATTAATTGAAACAATGATCGTACTTAGCGACATGAGTACCGCTCCCGCTGCCGGACTGATGACTATTCCCTGATTGTATAGAATCCCTGCTGCCAAGGGCAGTGCAACGACATTATATCCGGTAGCCCAGATTAGATTTTGGATCATCTTTCTGTAGGTCGCTTTTGAAAGTTTAATGATATTGATGACATCCAAAGGGTTGCTTTTTACAAGAATGATATCGGCAGTTTCAATAGCAATGTCTGTTCCCGCTCCAATAGCGATCCCTAAATCTGCTTTTGCCAGAGATGGTGCATCGTTGACTCCATCGCCGGTCATTGCAACGATTTTCCCCTGCTTAATAAGCTCATCGATTTTCGATGCCTTCTCCTGGGGCAGTACTTCCGCAATGATATGATTGATCTTAAGGATCCCCCCTACATACGCTGCAGCTCTTTTGTTATCTCCGGTAAGCATTATGGATTCTACCTGCATGTTCTTCAATGCCTGGACAGCTTCCTTTGCCGTGTCTCTGACAATATCAGAAAGCGCAATATAACCCAGGAGCACACTATCTTCCAGTATAAAGATTACGGTCTTTCCTTCCTGAGCGAGATTAGCATAATGACCTTCATCAAAGGCTACCTTCGAAGTTCTCATGTAACCCGGACTGACTATCCTTATATTTCTGCCATCAACCTTCGCTTTTAGTCCTTGACCCGTCAGATTCTGGTATTGGGTGACTTCTTTCAATCTAAGGTTTAACTTTTCCCCTTCTTTGACGATTCCTTTCGCAATAGGATGTTCCGAATTGGATTCTACAGAATAGGCAATAGAAAGCAGTTCATCTTTTGAAACGGTTAATTCATTGATGTCCGTGATGCCAAATTGCCCTTCTGTCAGGGTTCCTGTTTTATCAAATACAACGGCTGTCAATTTTCTTGCATTTTCAAATGCCGCCCTGTTTCTGATCAGAAGCCCTCTCTTTGCACCAATGCTCGTTGATACTGCTGTAACTAAAGGCGTTGCCAGTCCTAAGGCATGTGGGCAGCAGATTACAATTACCGTAACCCCTCTTTCAATGGCAAAGCCTAGATCCTTTCCCATAAGCATCCAAATAATAAAGGTTGCAGCGCCGGAGATCACTGCAATATAAAACAGGCATTTCGCTGCAATGTCCGCCAATCTTTGGGTATCCGATTTTGAAGCCTGTGCTTCACGAACCAGTTTGATCACCTGGGACAGGAATGTGAATTCACCGGTCCTGCTAACCTTAAATTTCAAGATACCTTCTCCATTGATAGAGCCACCGATAACCTCATCTCCTGTTGCTTTTTCAACAGGAACCGATTCACCTGTTATCATAGACTCATTTACTTCTGAACTGCCATCGTATACGATCCCGTCTATGGAAATTTTCTCTCCCGGCTTAACCAGCACACGATCGCCGGTTTTTAATTGCTTCACTGGAATATCCCTGGTTGCACCCTCTATACTTATCAGATGAGCTTCCTCGGGCATGAGTTTTGCCAGGTCTTCCAGTGCTTTCGATGCGCCCGTGACAGATTTCATCTCGATCCAATGACCAAGGAGCATGATTACGATCAAAGTTGCCAGTTCCCAGAAGAAATCATTCCCGTAAAGAACAAATACCGTCAGGGCACTATAAATATATGCAACCGAAATAGCAAGAGCGATGAGTGTCATCATTGCCGGTGATTTTTTCTTAAGTTCTTCTATGGCTCCCGTGATAAATGGTTTCCCCCCATAAATGAAAAGTATAGTAGAAAGTATAAGGAGTAAGTAGGTGTCCCCGGAAAACCGCCAGTCAACACCCATAAACATTTGAATCATTGGAGACAAAAGCAAAACAGGTATCATAAGTATGAAAGAAATAAAAAACCTTTTCTTAAAGTCTTTCACCATCATCCCATGGTGATCATGATCTCCTTGGTGACTATCATATTCATCATGTAAATTTTGATTATGCACCGGTTCATTCTCTTGCTGTTTGATGTCTTTATGACCAGTATCGTCTATCGGTCCAGTCTCATTTTTAATGCCATGTTGATGTTCCATGTGCTCATGTCCTTGATGTTCCCTTTTGTCGTGATCCATATTTTTATCCATCATACATACCTCCTCACGTCATACTCATATATACCCCTAAATCCAGGAAAAAATAATTTTATACATTTTAATTCCGTTTAAATTTATATATTGACATCCATTAGCAAAATTTAATATACTAAATTTTAGATAACGGTAAAATATAATGAATGAAAAGAGGAGAACTTTTATGGGCGATTTATTAAAAGGAAGAGTGGCTATCGTTACCGGATCCGGCCAAGGAATCGGAAGAGCAATTGCCATATATATGGCAATTGAAGGTGCAAAAATAGTAACGAATAATCGTAAAAAGGGCTCTACAGGTAATGCCATATTAAGTGACGAATTGGTCAATTCTCTTGACGATGATAAAAAAGAGTGGCTAAAAAAAGAAGCAGAAGCATCAACCGGCGATGCTGAGACTACCACACAAACAATTCGGGCATTAGGGGGAGAAGCTGTTCCTTTTTTCGGAGATATCTCGAATTTTGATACTGCAAGAGCTTTAGTGCAAACTGCTATAGATAATTTTGGAAAGTTGGATATCCTTGTTAACGTAGCTGGAAATTTCGGATTTAGTCCTGTTTGGGAAATTACTGAAGAAACCTGGGATCGGGTGAATGATACAAAACCTAAAGGTTATTTTAATGCCATTCGTCATGCTGTCCCGCACATGATAGAAAATAAATGGGGACGTATCATCAACTGTACTTCAAGAGCATTTTTAGGAGATGTATTAAAACATGCCGAATACTGTGCAGCCAATGCTGGTGTTGTAGGCCTCACCAGGGGTGTTGCAAAAGAATTGTTTTCTTATGGAATTACCTGCAACGCGTTTTCTCCATTTGCCAAGACTCGAGCAGATCATGAATTGAAAGCGTATGAGATGGCCGTGAGCTCTGAAAAAAGTCCTTGGATGGATAAGAAATTTTCAGCTGCTATGCCGGCTGAGACCCCAAGTCCGGAACATATTGCGCCTTTTATCACCTATTTGGCTTCTGAATATGCGGCTGGGATCAGCGGCTCCGTATTCAGTGTGGGAGGCAATGGCATCGGACTATATTCCGAACCTGAAATAAAAAAACAGCTGGTGAAATTTGGTGACCCATGGTCAATGGAAGAACTTATCCAGCAAGCGCCAAGAGCACTGTTTGCTGATTATAAAAGCACAGCCGATTTAGGTTAAAAAAGAGTGAGACTGCTGCCTTTAGATACAGGTATCAGTCTCGATTTTTACACTACCCTGACCATAATTTCATTATGCCTGAACATGGGTGGTGTAAAGGGTGGGTTAAAAAAGGCAAGCATGTAGTTGGAAGCTTCCTGATAGTTTTTGGCTACAACCCAGTCAGAAAGCTTCTCAATCATGATGTGTTCCTTCCCTTCATTTGAAAAGCCGCTATATTTTATGACGGCAAAAATACCGCTTTCGAATTTTTTTACAGAGAGCAAGTGGCTGTTGGGTTCCGGGATATGATCCCACTGCATTTTTGGAACGACAAAAGCCATTTTCATCTGATTTCCAGCAATTTCCTCAATAACTGGAACGGTCATGCTGATTTTCTGCAATGTTTTATTTTCTCTGGAAATATAACGAAACAATGTGCCAAATCCGTTTTCGATTTCAGGATCATTCTCATTGCTGTACTCAACAATGTAAAAATCTTTATACTTCCTCAACTCAAAGGAAGACTCCGTCAGGATCACTTCAAACTTTGGACGTTCGTACCTGGCCATATATGACCACCTCCTTATGTATTTATACCCGCTTTATTTAAGCAACCCCATCTTCTGGAAAATACTGTACTCCTTTCTTGCCCGGATTGTACAAGAATATCTAATGAGTATATAATGGAATTATCAGGTTACTTATATTTTTCGGAGGGGGATCCTATGAAAAAGCTATTGTTCTTTCTAATCCTTTTACTCCTTGGTTCGACATTAACCACAACTGCCGGTTGCTCTATATTTCCTGAGAAAGACCTTCCCTTTATTCTTGATATTATCCCTAAGGAACTGAATGGGCATTCAATTGCCGGTCAACATTGTGTTTTCCTGGTCACTATCACCGATGAAAAACAAACAAGGGAAGCCGCCGTTGAGATTTCCGCTATTGCTCCAGGTGCCGAAATCGTTATCTCTAAAAAAGAAATTTTAGAAGGCCAGGTTGCCGAGGTAATTGTTATCCCAGAAAAATCTAGCATTGGAAAATCTATTGAAGTCACCATTACTGGGAATCGAGGCCGCTTGACTGAGAAGGAAACAATTGTTTTCAACGTTATCGAAGGTGAAGATGACCGGAAAGAATACGCTGAAGTTTTACAATCAAAGTTTATTAAATGGCTGGAATCAAACCATCCCGAATTTGGAATAAAAAGTGATACCAAATGGGCAGGAACAATGGTCAGCCCCCAGTGGCTGGTGGTATCCCATTACCTGTTCTTCTCTGATGAGTGGGAAATGCATATGGCGTGGCACGTCATGATCCCCCCATACGACTGGGTTCGGATTGACCTGAGGCACAGATTTGATGAACAAAAACCATCCTTCGCCTTTGAAATTTCATCTCTAGATGGAGAAAGCGAGCCAATTCCTATAGAAGTCCCTGAATCCGTATGGAGGTAGAAAAAGGTAAAATAATTTAAGTGCACATCAAATTCATGTTTGACAAAAACCCGAAAATGGAGTACGATTAAATTACGAAAAGTTGACCTCATTAAAAAATCAATATCGAGGTTAATCCCTATTCGGTGGCAAGATCATTCGTACCATGTAATCGGTAACAAATCATAGATTGCATTTACCTGAATTTGATCGAATCGTCGAGTAGAAAAAAGAATAAAATGCAAATGGAGGTAGACTGATAGTGATCATTATTGGAGAAAAAATTAATGGTGCGATTCCTTCTGTAGCGAAGGCAATTGCAGCAAAAGACGCAGACTTTATTCGCAATCTGGCGAAGGTACAAACAGAAGCAGGGGTAACTTTTATCGATGTATGTGCTTCCGTAGACGATGACATCGAACTGGAAACCATGAAATGGCTGATCGATATCGTACAGGAGGCAACAGATCTTCCAATCGCAGTGGACAGCCCCAACGTGTACACTTGTATCGAAGCTATGAAATTCTGCAACAAGCCGGGCTTGTTCAACTCCGTTTCTTTGGAAGGCGGCAAGGTTGATTTGGCATTCCCCATTATCGCGGATACCAAATGGGAGGTTGTTGCCCTTTTAAACAGCGACAAAGGAATCCCAAAAACCGCACAAGACCGTCTTGACGTATTTGACGAATTGATGGCAAAAGCCAAAGAGTACAACATTGCGCCATCCCGTTTTCACATTGATCCCCTGGTTGAAATGCTTTGCACCTCGGAAGACGGCATCAAGATGGTCACCGAAGTGATCGGAAAAATCAAAGCCGCCTACCCTACCATCCATGTAACCGGAGCGGTCAGTAATATTTCCTTTAACCTTCCGGCAAGAAGGATCGTCAATCAGGCCTTTACCGTACTGGCCATAAACGCCGGCATGGACAGCGGTATTTTAGATCCTTTAAACAAAGACCTGATGGGCATGATTTATGCGACTGAAGCGTTACTGGGTGAAGATGAATATTGCATGGAATATATAGGAGCCTTCAGAGAAGGTATATTCGGTGCAAAGAAATAATCAATAATAAAATTTTAAAAATACAGGAGGAATTTAAATGTCAAAGATTTTAGAAGTAAAAGCAAAAGTAGAAGCAGGAAAAACGAAACTGATCGCAGGTTTAGTACAGGAAGCCTTGGATGAAGGCATCAAAGCAGAAGACATTCTTCAGGCTATGGTAGACTCCATGGGCGTTGTAGGAGACAAATTCTCTACAGGAGAAATCTTTGTACCAGAAATGCTTATCGCTGCAAAAGCTATGGCGAAAGGTGTGGAAGTTCTTAAACCTTTAATGGCAAGCGACAGCGCTTCTTCTTTGGGAACTTGCATCATCGGAACCGTAGCAGGAGACCTTCATGACATTGGTAAAAACCTTGTATCCATGATGGTTGAAAGCGCAGGCTTTAAAATGGTTGACCTTGGAGTAGACGTACCGGCACAAAAATTTGTTGATGCCATCAAAGAAAATGAAAATGTAACTTTAGTTGCCTGCTCAGGACTTCTTACCACAACTATGCCAGCACTGAAAGAAGCTGTTGAGACAATCAAAGCCAGCGGACTAGCTGTAAAAGTTATCGTTGGAGGAGCTCCTGTAACTCCGGAATATGCCGCTGAAATTGGCGCAGATGGCTATGCTCCTGATGCAGGCAGCGCAGCTGTAAAAGCGAAAGAATTAGTAACAGCTTGACTCATACCCTAATCTAAGGAGGCAGCAAACTATATGTTGACAATAAGACAAAATTTAATGGAAACGATCAAAGGCGGAAGCCCGGATCGCTTTGTGAACCAATACGAATTTATGGAAATAATCATGGAAGCACCCATGGGAACTTTTGTTACACCAGGACAGATCGTTAAAAACGAATGGGGCATCACCTTCAGCTGGCCAGAAGGCCAACTTGGGGGTTTCCCAGTGCACGACGCCGAGCATAAGGTGTTGAAAGACATCTGTGAGTGGAGAAAATATGTTAAAGCGCCTGCTGTCAATACTTCTGACGAAGCTTGGGCTGCAGCTGTAGAACATGCAAACGCTGTAGATCGTAACGAAAAATTCGTTACCCCATTTGTTGCACCTGGCATCTTTGAAATGACTCATCACCTTATGGGTATGGAGGACGCATTAATGGCTTTATACGAAGAGCCTGAAGCCATGCATGAGCTCATTGACTACCTGACAGAATATGAGTTAGCTTACGCTAAAGAACTCATCAGCCGTCTTCATCCGGATGCGCTTTTCCATCATGACGACTGGGGCAGCCAAATTTCTTCCTTCGTTGCTCCTGAAATGTTTGAAGAATTCTTTGTTCCTGCTTATAAGAAAATCTATGGCTTCTACAAAGAAAATGGCGTTGAATTGATTGTTCACCATAGTGATACTTTTGGAGCTAATCTGGTTCCTTCAATGATCGAAATGGGCATCGACATCTGGCAGGGAGTTATGACTACTAACAACACCCCTGAACTGATCAAGAAATATGGTCCACAAATTACTTTCATGGGAGATCTGGACAGCGGTAAAATCGATTTCCCTGGCTGGACACCTGAAATCATTGCTGAACATGTAGAAAGAGCTTGCAAAACTTGTGGAAAATTATACTTTATCCCGAATTTAACACAAGGCTTGAATTTCAGTTCTTTCCCAGGCGTTTATGAAGAAACAACTGCAGCAATCGACAGAATGAGCAAAGAAATGTTCTAGATCCTATATTCACAGCAAGGCCAAGTATAATTTTTATACCTGGCCTTGCTGCCTTTTTGTCTTCATTTAGTATGGATCCAACTGAAATTAATTGATATTTAAAATAATATCGCATTTTTACAAAAAATAATTTGTAATCATCCTTAATATTGATTACAATTATATTATACATAAATAATATTAATTTATGCTAATATTATCTGAACGAAAGTTTATACCCGACAGCCGTGTAAAGGTTTACATTCAAAGAAAAATCAAACACATTTCTTCTGCTGAGATATCTCCCAGTAGAAGTTAAAATTAATAAGGAGGAATAGTTAATGTCAAAAATTGCAGAAGTAAAAGCAAAGGTAGAAGCAGGAAAAACAAAACTAGTAGCAGGTTTAGTACAGGAAGCATTGGATGAAGGCGACAAAGCGGAAGATATCCTTCAGGCCATGGTAGACTCTATGGGTGTTGTGGGCGACAAATTCTCTACCGGAGAAATTTTCGTACCGGAAATGCTTATTGCAGCAAAAGCAATGGCAAAAGGTGTGGAAGTCCTCAAGCCTCTTATGGCAGGAGACAGCGCTTCTTCATTAGGTACCTGTGTTATCGGTACTGTAGCAGGCGATTTGCATGACATCGGAAAGAACCTTGTTTCCATGATGATCGAAAGCGCAGGCTTTAAAATAGTTGATCTTGGGGTAGACGTACCTGCTCAAAAATTTGTAGATGCCGTAAAGGAAAATGACAATGTAACCTTGGTAGCATGCTCCGGTCTTCTCACCACAACGATGCCTGCACTTAAAGAAGCTGTTCAAACCCTCAAAGCCAGCGGATTAACTGGATTTAAAGTAATCGTCGGCGGAGCGCCTGTAACACCTGAGTATGCAGTCGAAGTAGGTGCAGATGGATACGCTCCTGATGCAGGAAGCGCTGCTGTAAAAGCAAAAGAATTGGTTACTGCTTAAGCCCTGAACCATAAATTTAAGGAGGTCGATATATATGTTAACCAAAAGACAAAATTTGATGGAGACCATGAAAGGCGGCAAACCTGATCGCTTTGTAAATCAGTATGAGTTCATGCAAATGATAATGTCTGTTCCCATCACACGTGTCAGACCGGCAATCGGCGAAGAGAAAGTAAATGAATGGGGCGTTACCTTCCGATGGCCAGAAGGTCAACTTGGAGGTTTCCCGGTTCACGATGAAGAGCATATCCTGATAAAAGACATCGAAAATTGGAAAGATTACGTTAAAGCACCTTCAGTAAAGCGCCCTGAAGAAGATTGGGTTCCTGCCATAGAAGCTGCAAATGCGGTAGATCGAAATGACCAATTTGTAACTTGTTTTGTCGCACCAGGCCTTTTCGAGCAAACTCATCACTTTATGCGAATGGAAAATGCCTTGACAGCTTTTTATGAGTATCCAGATGAAATGCACGAGCTCATCGATTACCTGGTTGAATACGAGCTGACCTATGCAAAGGAGCTTATTGATCATATTCACCCTGACTGCATTTTCCATCATGATGACTGGGGCGGACAGATTTCCACCTTCCTTTCTCCTAAAATGTTCGAAGAATTCTTTCTTGAGCCTTATAAAAAAATCTACGGATATTATAAGGCAAATGGCGTCGAATTGATCGTTCACCACAGCGATAGCTACGCTGCCACGTTGGTACCCTATATGATCGAAATGGGTATCGATATCTGGCAAGGCGTTATGACCAGCAATCATACCCCTGAGCTTATCAAAAAGTACGGTGGAAAAATCACCTTCATGGGAGACCTTGACAGCGGTGTGATTGATTTCCCTGCATGGAATTCTGAAATAATCGCTAAAGAAGTGGAAAGAGCCTGCAAAACATGCGGAAAATTGTATTTTATTCCTTGCCTGACTCAAGGCCTGGGGATCAGCTCCTTCCCTGGCGTTTACGAAGAAACCTCTGCAGCAATTGACAGAATGAGCAAGGAATTGTTCTAGTCACAGAATAACTATTACATTAATATAGCTCTATTCGGAAAAGATCCTTCAGATCCTTTTCCAGAATAGAGCTATTTCTTTATTTACAAAACTACTGTCTTTCAATTGATTTGTCATCAATCGTCTGATAGATATTTCTTAAACCATGGAGATCCATGCCAGTGAAAAGACCGCTGTTGGTGCCAAGTATAAATCCCTTAAAATCTGTAGTCTCTTTCATCTGGCCGACCAATTGATTTAATCCGGCTTCCTCCCTGGATGCCTTCAGGTCCTCGATATCCAGATGGCCCCATAAACAGATTTTTTTGCTGTATGGTGCAAGTTCTTCCAGACTCACGCCGCAATTCTTATCGATGCAATGGATCCCTTTAAAACCTGCATCAATAACATCCTCCATGATCGAAAGATAATTCCCATCAGAGTGGAAAAACGGGATCATATTCTTCTGACTGACGGCTCTCACCTGTCTTTCCAGGGAAGGCAAAAACAGTTCCCTGAAAAGCTGATGCCGAATGATCAGACCATCCTGATAGGCAACATCATCTGCGATGATGATTCCATTTACTCCTAGATCAGCCAGCTTCGAAGCGGTCTCCATATTTAATCTTTCCACACGCTCTACAAATTCCAGTGTGTCTTCGGGATCTTCCATGATCATGGACAAAAATTCTTCAAATCCAAATACCCGCATACCAAGTTCAAATGCGCCATCCAAAAGAACAAAACTAAATAAGCTGGTTTTCTTCGTCCACGCCTCGACGTTCATACTTTCAAGCTCAATGCTCACTTCCCCCTGATCATGAAGATATTTCGGCGATAAGCTGATGATATCCAGTCCTAGAGAATGTGCAAATTCCGATCTTTCTTCAAAACCAATGGTTTTACAGGTTAAGGCCTTTTGGATCACTTCATCATCAAGTACCAGTTCTCCTTTTGGCACCTTAAATGTAGCTTGCCGTTTGATTGTTTGTATCACTAATTCACGGGAACTTATCATCTGTTCAAATTCACTCCTATCAAATAACTCTATCACTATTTTACCATGACATGGGTTTAAAAATAAACTCCATTCAGATATTTATACGACTTATTTTTAACAATTTAATAAATCTAGAATGTTATCATATTGATTATTTTTTGTCAATAATATAATTGCACTTTGTGATGAATTTATGATATATTTAAATTAAATTTAGCAAGAACAAGAATAGCGTCTTAGACGCGTTATTCAAGTAGACTAGGAAAGTTTGGACCCCAGCGAGCTAGTCGAACTTTCCTAGTCTAAAATATTTCTCAAAATTAAAGGAGACGAATTTATGGGCAGAAATGTGATCGTAAATTTTCCACTGCTGAAAGAAAGCATCGAGGTAGCGGAGAAGACATTGCTTTCAGAGGCCTGTGCAATCGCAGGGTATCCACTGAACCTGGTTTGCGGAGGTAAGGGAAAATGCAAGAAATGCGCTGTGGAAATCGAAGAAGACGGTGAATTAAAAAAAGTACTATCCTGTAAAACTGAAGTTTATGATGGAATAAAGGTAATGCTCAAAGAGGAGGAACAGAAGGTTCAGATCCTTACTTCCTCCACACTTGACAGCACTCCTTTAGATCCTTCCCTGCGTTTGATAACCATTGAAAGTTCAAAGCTTAAAACGGAGCTTTGTGAAAACGATTGGGAAACTTTGCGCAAGGCTATTGGAAATGGCATTGAATATCCCTCCCTGGAGGTTTTGCAGAAGTTATCATTTCATTATCATGACCCTGCAGGCATAAAGCTTGTGCTAAACCACAACAAAATTATCGATGTGCTGCCTGGGAGCAACAATAATACCCTCTATGGAATCGCCTTTGACCTGGGTACAACCTCCGCTGTAGGCTACCTGTACGACATGCAGGATTTAACCATGATCGGGATCAGTTCCACGCTGAATAAGCAGACAGAAATGGGCGGTGATGTCATCAGCCGGATATCCTATTGTGTCACAGATCATGCTAATCTACTCAAACTGCAGAAACTTGCCATGAATACGCTGAATCAGATCATTGAGGAACTATGCGGGAAATACAAAATAAACCCGGATGATATCTATTTGGCAGTCGTTGGGGGCAACAGCACCATGCAGCATTTATTCCTGGGGATCTATCCGGAATTTTTAGGAAAGGCTCCCTTTACAAGCACTACCCATCTGGGTGTCAATACACCTGCCCGAACATTGCATTTGAAAATCAATCCTAAGGGTGTTGTCACCTTCCTTCCTCTTTTAGGAGGATTTGTCGGGGCAGATACGACGGCTGTTCTGATTTCCCTGCCAAAGGACAACAGAGTCAGGCTCATGCTGGATCTGGGAACCAATGGTGAAATCGCAGTGGGAAAAAATACTTGCTATAAGGTATCTTCAACGGCATGCGGTCCCGCACTGGAAGGTGCTGGGCTCTCGTACGGAATGCGCGGCACCCATGGCGCTATCGAAAGAGTATCTTTAGAAAACGGAGATATCAAATACCAGGTCATCGGCAATCAAAAGCCTCTGGGCATCTGTGGCTCAGGAGTGATCGATCTGATATCCGTTTTGTTCAACAACGATGTCATCAAAGCCAGCGGTTCATTGAGCGATCCGTCAGAAATAGAAAATCCGAATATTGCCAGGCGGCTGGTCAACAGAAAAGAACAGAAGGTATTCATTATTGCATTCGCTGACGAGACTGCCAATGGTGAGGATATTTATTTCAGTCAGCTGGATATCCGCCAGGTCCAACTGGCGAAAGGTGCCATCTACACCGGCTGTATGATGGTTCTGGAGGATTATGGAATAAAGGGAGCGGATCTGGCTGAAATCACCATCGCTGGCGCCTTTGGAAACTACATTGATGTTACCCATGCCCAGTCCATTGGAATGCTCCCTTACTTTGAAGGCGTCCCTGTCCGGTCTTTAGGGAATGCCGCAGGCACAGGCTGCCAGATGTATCTTCTTTCAAAAGAAAAGCAGACAGAATGCGAGGATATTGCGAAAAATGCCATCCATGTGGAACTGGCCAATAATCCCAACTTCTCCACACACTATGTAATGAATACTTCTTACATTAATTTGCTTGAAGAGCAGGAGTAACAAGAATAGCGTCTTCGACGAGTTATTCAAGTAGACTAGGAAAGTTTGGACCCCAGCGAGCTAGTCGAACTTTCCTAGTCTATAACAAAGAGATCAGAATTGGTTATAATTCTGATCTCTCCTTATTTGAAAAAAACATCTCTGGTTAATACAGCACTCCGCCGATGTAGGTGACCGTATTGGGTCCATTATTGTACTTCAGGCCATTATCCTTCATCAAGGACATAACATCGATTCCATGGGCTTCAAGGGAGATGATTTTGTCATTGGGGCGCCTGCAGGGTTCACCTTTACTATAGGTGCATTCTTTGCATAGGGTGCAGCCTCCAACACCTAAGATCATACTATTAAACTGATCGCCGATCTCATTCTTGACCTTTAATAATCTGTTTTGAAAATCAACGACAGATTCAACCATGCCCTCCCAGTCATATTGATCCTCCAGCTGGTATACTTCGTGCAATACAATGAAATTCTTGTATTTGGAAAACGTGCCTTTGATCGTCTCTAAGCTTGCAATTGCAGGGGGACATGCCCAGTTTTTTCCGTAGCTTCCGCAGTGATTTTTCTCGCACAGGGCTCTGACCTCATCCCGGAGTATAATTGAATCCATTGGAATTTCACTGTAGTTTGATATATGTTTTTTTATGACCTCAACGATTTCTTGCATTAGATGCCGCCTCCTTTTTCCTTCTTTCATTCTATTTCATGACTATCCTCTTGTCAATATTTATCATGTTCATTTTTCAGATCCAGCCCTAAGCCGCTTTCCTATAACGTTCGATATTGCTTTCGCTCAAAAACTCATAGGCATCATTTATTTTTTGGAACATTTTTGTCGCACCTGATGACGAATTGATGTCCGGGTGATACTCTTTTGCTTTCTTCCGATAGGCCGCTTTGATCTGGCTGGAATCCGAAGAATAATCTACTCCTAAGAGATCACAGCTCTCTCTGTATCTCGTATGAAAATTCTGTTCAAAGCCTCCAGAATTAGTATAGCCACCCCGATGCTGTGACTGCTGTGAATTTTGCCATTGGCTAAAGTGCTCCTCCCAGGCCCTCTGCTGCTGAGCCTGACGTCTTTGCTGTTCCTCCTGCCTTTTTGCGGCTTCCACTCTTTTATATTCGATTTTGTATTCTGATAAAGTCTTGTATTTTCTAAGCTTCCCCATCACCAAACTATTGGCTAAGTCAGACAAATACTCCGTCAGGGTATGATTTATATATTTCAGGTAGGACACAAAACTTCTTCCCAGAATCGGAAAGAACACTAAAAATAATACCGTCAGGATTACTGCAGGATTAAAGAGCAGATAAATTCCCAAAGGTCCTGCGAACATAAAAAACAGCAAAAATCCGCCTATGCCAATAAAGGCTATAAAACTCTTTGCAATGGTGTTCACCACATTCACAATAAAATCAAAAATTCCTGTCAGACCGTCTAAAACTACCGAAATTACTTTTACGAGAAATAATAATACGAGCCCAAAGGGCTTTTTAATTAGATTCATTTAAAATTGATCTCCCTGTCGTTAATATTATGTGCTTTTCGCAAATCTCTTTTTGCATTTCGGACATGTTACCAAAACCTTATTTTTGCCTTTTGGGATCCTCATCATGGTCATACAATCCGGACACTTGAAGTATTTATAGGTTTTTGAGTCTCTGATCCGATTTTTTGTTTTGTTAAACTTCGAATATATTGGACTTACAAGCATTGCAAACTTATAATTTTCCATTCTGCGCTTTTCTGTATTTTTTGAAAAAATCCTGAAAACAGCAGCAGCTAAGGGAATATAACTAATTGTAATCAATACCCCTATTGAAGCAAACTGACCTGCAAGGGATAAAATCACCGATAACACCAGCAGAATTGTTGAGAGCTGATCCCCTCCATATCTCCCTGCCATAAACTTATTGATCCATTTCAAGCTACCACTCCTCGTATTTTCTAAAAATATCGTTAATAATTCATTATACACAAACTTCCTGAAAAAATCCTTAAATAATGCAATCCAAAAAACCTCCCTGCTTATGAGCTATCATAAACAGAGAGGTTTTAAGTTGTTAAATGAATTAATCAGATATCAAGCCCTGCATGATATCCCTGATAAACGGCAGTTGTAATGGTCGATGCTTTCACACAGTCACCGATTTGAATCACATGAGGAGCACAATCGAGAAGTTCATCCGCCATATCCCTTCTTGCCTTCTGTCCAAGAGCGCAGATCACGGTCTTTCCTGGAACAAGCTGCTCTGCGCAATCGCCATCCGCGCAAACAACGCCTTCTTCCGTAACGATCAAGCCCTTAAATCCCAGATGGACCTGTATACCACTTTTCTCGATTTCTTTAAGAAGGATCGGACGATGTCTGATATTTGCATCTGGAGCCAGTTCATCTCTCATCTCTACCAGATGAACCGTCTTGCCTTCACGGGCAAGATGGATAGCGGCTTCACAGCCTGCCAGACCGCCGCCTAATACGATCACCTCATCGGCTACCTTATCCTTTTGAAGATAGTAGTCATTCACAATGATCACGTTATCTCCTTTCAAGCCTGGGATTGGAGGAACCAGGGGTTCAGAACCCACAGCGATGATCAGAGCGTCCACATTTTCATTATCTGCATATTCTTTCGTGACCGGTGTGTTCAGCCGGATCTCTACCCCTGCATCCTCAGCAAGTTTACCCAGGGTAACACCCAGCATATACATCTCATATTTAAATGGTATGGCTTGCTCGCCCACCAAAATGCCCCCTAATTGGTCAGACTTCTCACAAAGGATGACCTTGTGTCCCCGCTTTGCAGCGGAAATGGCTGCTTCCAGTCCACCTGGCCCTCCTCCTGCTACCAATACCTTTTTCGGGTCAGCTGAAGGAATAATTTCTGTGCCATCCAGTTCTCTTCCGATCAAAGGATTGACAGTACATCGTCTTGTTGAAGTAACCGCACGTTCAGCCATACAGACAAAGCATCTCAGACATTGCACAATGTCTTCATCCCGATTTGTCATTACTTTTTGAGGAATTTCAGGGTCTGCCAGAAGCGCTCTGGCCATCTCCACTACATCAGCCTTGCCGGAAGCGATGATCTCTTCCATCATTGCCGGGTCATTTAATCCCCCAACGGTTGCAACAGGGACATTTACATGCTTCTTGTATTCAGCCGCAAGATAAACATTGCTTCCATGAGGTAAAAACATAGATGGATGTGTCACGCTGAATCCAAACTGATAGGAACCTGCGGAAATATGAAGCAGGTCAATTCTGGATTCCAGTAATTTTGCGATTTCTATTCCTTCTGCCAGTTCATAACCGCCTTCGAAAAGTTCAGCGCCGCTTAGTCGAAACTCGATTGGAAAACCAGGTCCAACTGCCTTACGGACACTGTCCAGAACTTCCTGTGCGAAACGTACTCGGTTTTCAAGTGAACCGCCATATTTATCTGTTCTTTTATTGAAAAACGGAGAAAGAAACTGATTGACTAGCCACCCATGGCCGCCATGTACCATGATCATCTCAAAACCAGCTATTTTAGCAAGTTCCGCACAGTTTCCATAAGATGCCACGATATCGTCTATGAGTTCCTGGGTAAGTTCCTGCACCTGGAGACCATCTGGCCGTACATTTGCGCTGACTCCCCATTGGGTAAGTCCTTTTTTCTTGTCCTTATCCACAAGATAAGTTCCTGCGTACTGTCCGGAATGAGACAGCTCTACACTGGCAATTGCCCCATGACGGCGGATCGCATCTGCTGTATAGGTGAAGCTGGAAAGTGAACCTATTGTCTTACGGTCCAAATGAAACATATGAGAACCTTCCGTTTCCGGATGAACGACCACTTCACTCACCGTGACCGCTCCTGCTCCTCCTTTGGCTCTCAATTCATAAAAAGCTGTGGATTTTGGTCCGAGGGTGCAATCAGCAGTGATGTCGGTTCCGCCCATGGGAGCAGAAAACATTCTGTTTCGGAAAATAACATCTCCAATTTTAATGGGTTTACATAGGTTGGGAAATTTTCTTTGCATACTTTCATTCTCTCCTTTTATTTAGTAATGTGTTCCGGCAATAATCCTGGTATTATTGCATTTTGTTGTTTTTTCTATTATACTTGTTATTATAATAACCAAGTCGCAACATGTCAATACTTACATGTTGTTTTACCTGGAGAGAGGTGGTGGCTGACAAATGCGTACATTAAAATATGCGATTTTAGGATTGATCAACAGAAATTCCATGACGGGCTACGATTTGATGAAAGTTTTCAATCTGGAGCTGGTGAATTTTTGGTATGCAAAACACAGTCAGATTTATCCTGAGTTAAAAAAGCTGACTGACGATGGGCTGATCACTTATGAAACCGTACTCTTGGGAGATAAGTTGGAAAAGAAACTTTATTCCATTACTCAAGAAGGAAGAAAAGATTTTCTTAATTGGCTTGCCAAACAAGATCAGCTGGAACCAACACCAAAAGATATTTTCAGGCTGAAAACCTTTTTCATCGAATCAATGACCAGGGAAGAAATGCTGAAACAATTTTACTACCAGCTGGATCAGCGGAAAGCGAAATTAAAGAAATTGGAGACCTCCATGTCTCAGCATCCCTATTCCAAAGAAATTTCAGATATTGCATCTCCGGAATATGGAGACTACATTGTATTAAAAGGCGCCATCATGAGGGAGCACACCTATATTGACTGGCTGAAAGGATGCATCAAAGAAATCGAAAGCTTTACAAAACCGCACTTTTAGGGATGAAGCAGGATTTTTTTTGCTTCATCCCCTATCATTTGCTTTGTATCCGCGTATTTCCCCCAGGGATTTTCTCCTGAATCCAGACGCTCCCATGCATTGGAGACTGTCCAATGGGCGCCCCCCGTCAAGGTCGAAAGTTCCTCCCAGGAACATGGCATAGAAACACCCATTCCAGGACGGGCACGCACTGATAGCGAGGCAACTGTAGTAGCTCCCCGACCATTGCGAATGTAGTCAACGAAAATCTTGCCCACCCGATTCCGTGGTCCGCTGATATCCGTGAATCGGCTTGGTATTACTTTTGCCAGGTGCTGGGCGACTGCCCTGGAAAAATCTTTTACCGTATCCCAGTCATCAACCGGCAGCAACGGAACGACAATATGCAGGCCTTTGCCTCCACTGGTTTTCAGGAAGCTTTCCAACCCCAGTTCTTCCAGTAAGGTGTGGGTCAGACCAGCGGCTTCCAGCATCATCGCCCATGTAATGCCTTCTCCCGGATCCAGATCAAAAACCATGCGATCCGGCATTTCAAGATTTTGGGTCGTGGCGTTCCAGGTGTGAAACTCGATGACATTCATCTGGACTGCGCCCATCAAGGCTTCAAATGAGTCTATTTCCATCAAAGACGGATGACCCGGGTCAAAAGACGGATCCAAAAGCTTCAACCCAGTTATCCTTAAACTTTCCCCATGCTTTTGGAAGAACATCTGTCCACCCAACCCTGAAGGCGCCCGAAGAAAAGATACCGGACGGCCGGCAAGCTGAGGCAGCATCCACTTTGATGCCAGCTGGTAATAGTTTATAATATCTTGTTTTTTTATCCCTGTACTGGCATCTATCACCCTGTCAGGGTTGCTGATTTGATATCCAGATTTTTCTGGTGCCTTAATCAGTACAGGAGCCATATCCTGGGCTGCTTCTCTGTGTATCAAAGCTGCCGGTTTATCCTTTCGCAGTCCTCGAAAAACCCCGTGCCTTATTCTGCCTGATTTGGTCCAACCGGCAAAAGACACCTCTGCAACCAAATCAGGACTTACCCAGTTCCCCATGGCATCTTTTGGTTTCTCAAATAATGGCGACTCCCCAACTGCCTTTTGCGCAAGTTTTTCATAGAGCTTTTTCGCTGTATCATTATCAAATCCTGTACCGACCCTGCCTGTATAAATCAGGCAACCGTCATCATCATTGACTCCCAGGAGCAATGCACCGATTCCTCCCCTTTGACCCTTGTTTTCAGTATACCCAACCACTACAAATTCCTGACTTTGAGAGCATTTGAGCTTGATCCAATTCAAAGATCTTCCTGACACATAGTATGAATCCTTCCGTTTTCCAATAACTCCTTCCAGTCCGATTTGACAGGCGCTTTTTACGATGTCACTACCCCTCGCTTCAAAGTCTTCACTGAAAAGTACTGAACCGGAAGGCCTATCCCGCAAAACCTCTTGAAGGAGCGCCCGGCGTTCAGCCAGACGAACGCTTCGCAGGTCAAATCCTGCATGATAAGGAAGATCAAAGACATAATAACGGAGCCCCTTGGTATTTCCAGATTCAAACGCCTTCTGCAGAGCACCAAAATCAGGCATCCCATCAGCTCCAAGGGCAACGAGTTCACCATCCAGCCAGCCAGGAGCGATTTTCAAACCCTTAAGGTCCAATTCCAGGCTTTCCAGTTTGTCTGTCCAGTCGAGGCCGTTTCGAGTGAATAAGTTCACTTGATCCCCGTCGATTCGTGCTAAAATCCGGTAACCGTCGAATTTTATTTCATAGCTCCAGTCCCCCTCCCTGGGAGCACCTTCAACTAACGTTGCCAGCTGTGGAGAGAGGGAAGAAGGAACTGGTGCCTCCTTCGCGCCAAAAGGTATGAACAGTCTTCCACGCCCACTAAGCACGCTATCCGGCAATGCCTCAAGGACATTATATTCGGCTTCCTTCCGAATGTAAGTATCCCGTTCCTTTATTAGCAGCCAGGGCTCTTGTTTTTCACCTGATTTTTTATTCATCCTGACCAGAACCCATGTGCCCTGCAGTTTTACTCCGTGCAGCCGAAACTTCAGATCACCGGTGTTTAACCCCTGGACAGGATCCCCCATAGGTTCCCAGGTTCCTTTGTCCCAGATGATCACCTTGCCTGCGCCATATTGCTTGGGTGGGATGACCCCTTCAAATTCCCCATAAGATACAGGATGATCCTCAACCTTCACAGCCAGGCGCTTTTGAGTTGGATCATAACTTGGCCCCTTAGGTATGGCCCAGCTTTTCAAAACCCCGTCCAACTCCAGACGCAAGTCGTAGTGAGTGTTTCTGGCATCATGTCTCTGGATGACATACGACAGGCGTGTTGTTTTATTGGAATTATCCTCTTTCGGTTCTGGGGTGATGGAGAAATCTCGTTTTTCCTTATATGGTAAAAGGGGATCATCGATCATCTTCATAAGACTTCTTCCCGCTCCTTCCTCTGTTTATTCAAAAATTATCTTTCGTCTTTTCCATATCCTCTGGAGGCTGGCTTTCTTTTTCCCTCTGCAGGCTCTTCCTCAATAGTTCTGTGAAATCAACAACATCTGCCATCCCGACATTTTCAGCCTCGCTTTCAGAACGGTTGACAGTCTGAATATCATCTGCCTTTGCCTTTTCTTCTACGATGGCCATCACCTTGTTTTTGAAGGAATCTTCAAATTTTTCAGGCTTCCAGGATTCTGACATGGCTTGAACCAGCTGATCCGCCATGGCGTATTCCCGCTCGGTTACCCCGGCTTCAGCCAGAGGGGTAAAGGAGAAATCCTCAGTGGGACGAATCTGGTTTGCCCACCTGAGAAGGATCAGCACAAGAACTGATTCCGTTGGGATTATCGCGGCTAAATGCTGTTTTGTATGGATCACCACCTTTGCGATCCCTACGCGTTTCGCTTTTAATAGCGTCTCCCGAAGCAAGACGTAGGCTTTGTCCGACTCCCCAAGGGGAGCAAGATAGTACGGCCTTTCGAAATAGACAAGGGGAATTTCCTCCCCGCATACAAAAGACTCAATTTCGATGACCTGAGTGCTCTTTGGCAAAGCATACTTGATTTCTTCATCGGATAAGATCACATATCGCTCCTTGTCATAAGCGATTCCCTTAACAATATTTTCTTTGTCTATTTCTTTCCCCGTTTGCTTGTTGATTCGCTTGTATCCCACTGGGTCCATGGTGCGCTTATCCAGCCAATCAAAATCCAGACCTGACTCTCTCGTAGCTGTATGCAGCGCTACCGGGATATAGACAAGGCCGAAACTGATTGCTCCATTCCAAATCGTTCGTGTGGCTGGAGTCATTTTTTAGTCCCCTTTCTATCAGGTATCTTTCATAAATCTCAGGTTATCTATACCCATTTGATTCTGACTTCAAAATGCACCTTCAATTCGAACTGATAATATTTATGCATAGGAAAAGCCAGTCAATCAAATATAACGGATCGTTACACTGACTGACTGGCTTTTTTACTGTCTGAACTTTAAACTTTTCTCTTCGTCTTAACCGATGATGCCTTTTCGAACGGCTGCTGAGAATTTTCTGGTATGTCTGTCTCTCCCAAGGAGCGCTTCTGATGCAAAAATCGAGCTCATGATTTCCTTGTTCAAAGGATCCATGATAGCCGAATCCATGCCTGCATAGATGGCCAGGGTCATGAAATTCTGGTTGATGAGTTTTCTTGCAGGCATTCCAAAGGAAATGTTGCTAAGTCCTGATGTTATCTTGACGGTAGGGTAAACCGCTTTGATCTTATTGATACTGTCAATAAAATTGATAAGGGACTGATTATCAGTAGAAAGGGCCATAACCAGGGGATCGATGTGGATCCTGTCTGGGGTAATGCCATACTTTGCCGCTTTTTCGATGATTTTTAAAGCAATATCCACTCTCGGCTGTACGTCGCAGGGAATACCGCTGTTGTCGCAGGTAAGGGCCACAACTTCCCAGTCATTGCCTTCCATCAGAGGGAAAATGACATCGCATTTATCCTGGTCTGTTCCTGCTACCATCTCCAAATTGACGGAGTTAATCAGGCCTTGCTTTTTGATGAACGGGATGACTTCTTTCAGAAATATTGGATTTGGACTATCGATGCAGATTGGCGTATCCACGGCATCCTGAACGATGTCGATCAGCCATTTTAACGTTTCCACCTCAACATCCGGCGCGGTGGAAGCGCATACATCGATGAAGTTGGCGCCTGCTTCGGCTTGTTTGATGGCTCTGTCTCTGATGAAATCAGCATTTCTTTCTTCGATCGCCTTTTTAACGGGTGGAATTGTTCCGTTGATTTTTTCTCCGATAATAATCAATTGTGTTCCCTCCTGAAATGAATTTAAACGTTTAAGTTTTCGCCGACTTTATTTACTTGACCCAGTTCTGAGCAATCTTAACGCCTTCTGCTGCATTGGTGGTAAATGCGTCCGCTCCAATATGCTCGCAAGCTTCCTTCGTAACAGGGTTACCGCCGATAACGATTTTGACAGAATCACGAAGACCTGCTTCCTTAAGTCCGTCTACGGTATCTTTCATGGCTTCAAGGGCTAATGTAAGTACGCCGCTCATACCCACGATATTTGGTTTAACTTCTTTAACTTTGTCGATGAAGGCTTGCACTGGCTGATCGATACCGATATCATAAACTTCGAATCCTGCTGCTTCAGACATGCTTCTGAATATGTTTTTACCGATATCATGAAGGTCGCCATGAACAGTTCCAAGAACGATGCTTCCGACTTTTGCAGTGCTGCCTGAACCGATAGCAGGTTTTAATACTTCAATTGCCTCTGTTAAAAGTTCTCCGGCGAAGATTAGATCTCCTACAAAATAATCTCCCTTTTCAAAAAGTTCTCCTACCATGGCCATACCTTCCTGGCATGCCCCAACGACCAATTGCGCCTCTTCTTCAGTTGGGTTGCTTGCGATGAAACCGTTTAACATTTCCAGAACTTTTTCCTCTTCCAGCTCACCAACAGCTGTTGTTATTGCTTTTAAATCTACCATTTTCTTTCCTCCTTAGTTGTATATACATGTATAGTATCGTTTACATAAATATATAATACCACGCTCATTATTATACGTCAAATACTTTTTTACAATTAATTCGCACTTTTTGGTTTAATTATCAAAAAAAACTGGTTGATTCGTGCAATTTTCATTACACCGATCAACCAGCTTACCTGCTTCGTAATAAATTTAAAATCCGATTTCCGTGCAGTCTTCGACTTTATCCATTCTCATATTTTTAAATGCGATCAGCAATGCTCCTGCCAATAGTCCCACCGCCGCGATGATAAATTTAGTTCTCTCACTACCATCTCCCAGGAGATAAGCCAGCGGATTCATCAGGATCGGAGAAGTAAACATGGCAATACCAATTGCCGCATTTGTAAGTCCGATTGCCGTAGCCCTCTCAGACGGGGCGACCGATGAAGAAGCTATAAACATCACCGATGGGATAATCAGCGAGATACTAAAACCGACGAATGCTGCGGCGACATAAACCGCCGGCAAAGTTTGGAAAATAAATAGAATGAGCATTCCGATCCCTGCCGCCATAAACCCCATAGGGATCAATATTTGATCAAACTTTGCTTTTAGTCTGCCATAGAATATCCCAGTCAGGGCACCAAACCCGGCGATCAGGGAACTTGCGAATCCGCTTGCAGTTGCGTCGCCCAGCGCATTATGGTTGATATACATGGAGATATTTGTCTGAAAAACCCCCATCAAAATGCTGAAACTAAATGTGACAAAGCATATAAAGTACACCTTACCGTTCAGTCTCCCCTTGTGTCTGATGTCAGTTTTAACCGCAAGCACAGGAACTTTTCCAGGCAGATTTTTCATTACAATAATGATCACTGGAATAAAAACCAGATAAACGATGTAAGAATAATTCCACTGGATGCCTGCTAGCAAGCCTGAAAGAAATAACACGATCATATTTCCGCCATTCAAAAACGCGGACTGAATGCCCATCAGTGAGCTGCACTCGTCCCCGACAAAATAATCAGCAATCAGCGCCATGGACATGGTCGAACTGATTCCCTGGCCTATACCGATCAAGCCGCTGGCAAAAAGTAACAAAACTATGCTGCTTTCTCCAAACAGGAAGGCAAGGGTTGCACCTGTGAAAGCTGAAACCAGACCTGCCAGAACAAGTGTTTTTTTTGCTATTTTTGAGGACAGGGGTCCTGAAATCAAAGCAAAAATCATTCCCACGAGAGAAGGTATTGTCAGTACCATCTGAATGATGGATGGCTCTACCTGTGAAAAATGTGCAGAAATATCAGCCAGAACTGCAGAGGCTGTTTGAGATGCCATCATTACCGAAGAAAATGCAAGGATGGCAAGCTTAATTTTTTTTAAATTCATGTTGTTAAACGCTCCTTATATACTCAATATTAAGAGTATATAATTTTCAGCGCAATAAAGCCAGTTTTATCTTCCTAATCTCTTTTTCTTAGGCCTATTTCGCATTTACATCGGGTTGATGGATACCAAAGATATTTCCTTCTGTGTCAAAATAATACCCTTGCCATGCCATTCCCGTCAAGGCCGCTTTAGGCATTGCCACCTTCCCGCCATTACTAATTATTTTTCCTTCTGTGGCATCGTAATCTTCTACACCCATGGTGCAAACAAAGGCATTCATACCCTGACCAGCTTCGGGGGGTGGACTTTGACGCTGAATCAGCGCCCCATTGATCCCAGGTTCCTTTTCATCTCCTGTTATGGCCCCCCAATAGGACAGACCAGCAAAGTCGCTCCAATCTTGAAAGGACCATCCAAATACCTCTCCGTAAAACTTCTTGGCCAGCTCCATATTATTCACATGGATCTCGAAATGAACTACTCTTCCCATATAAACCTCCACTTTCGTTAAAAAATTTGATCATTCCTATATTGATACCCACATGATCCCGCTAAAACCAAAACAAGCAACAATGCGTAATTCTGAATGCATTGTTGCTTGTTTGATATATACTGCTTATTTCCGCCCAATATTTCTTGCGATCATAAAGGCTTCACTGGTCGCACTGGTTATATTTCTTGGAGTCACGCAGTCACCAATCTGATAGAATTCTGGTGCGCAGAAGTTCATGGCAATTGCTTCTTCCCGGAGAGGTTTCTGGCCTACTGCATAGATAACCGTATCGGCCTTTAATTCTTTCTCGCCATCGGCAGTTTCACATACCACTCCGTCTGCCTTGATTTCCTTTACTTTTGTATCAAAATCGATCTCCAGTCCCCTTTTGTTGATCTCAACCTTCAACCCCAGTGTATGAAGAAAATTTCCGCCATCGCTGATATGATCCAACATTTCGATGATTTTTACTTTCTTCCCTTTACTGATCAGGTGAAGCCCCAGTTCGATGCCAACCAATCCTGCCCCAAGGATCACTACCTGGCCACCTATTTGATCGATTGCTGTATAAGCATCCTGAGCGGACATGACATTTGTACCGTCAATTCCAGGGATTTTAGGTTTTGCAGCCTGTGCCCCTGCTGCTGCAAAGATAACATCAGCATTTACTCCCTGTGCATATTCAGGCGTTACTTCTGTATTAAGCCGCAGATCAATATTGGAATCTTCTACAGCTTTTGCCTGTTGGTTCAGATAATAATCCAGGGGCTTCTTAAAGTCAACATCTTCCTCGCAGCGAAGCACTCCCCCCAGACGGCTGTTCTTCTCACATAGGATCACCTCATGACCTCTGTCCGAGCAAGTCAATGCGGCTTGCATCCCGCCGACACCACCGCCAACGACTAATACTTTTTTCCTTATAGCGGTTGGAATATCATATTTCATTTCCAGTTCACGACCAGTTTCCGGATTGATCGCGCAGTAAGGTTCTCCATTTGTCAGTTCACTGGAGAAGCAAGAAAGACAGCGCATGCACTTTCTTGCCTTATCTTCATTTCCGCTGCGGACTTTGTTTGGGAAATCCGGATCAGCCAAAAGCTGACGTGCCATCTCCACCACATCGGCCTGTCCGGAAGCAATGATCTCTTCCATCAATTCCGGATCGTTTAGCGCACCGATTGCTGCCACCGGTGTCTTGACATGCTTCTTTATTTCAGCCGCATACCCTACATTACAGCCATCCTGCAGGAACATGCTGGGATGGGTAACGGAGAATACTTCTTCTACTTCATGATTTCCCGCAGACACATGGATCAGATCCACGTGGCCATCCAACTGTTTTGCAATGGCGATCCCATCATCGATATCATAGCCGCCCTCATAACATTCTGAACCGCTGATACGAATTTCAATGGGAAATCCCGGGCCAACTTCCTTCCGGATCGCATCGCATACGGCGACTGTCAGGCGTGCCCGGTTTTCAATCCCTGGTCCTCCCCATTTATCGGTTCTTGTGTTAGTCTTTGGCGACAGGAATTGATGAAGCATCCACCCATGTCCTGCATGAACGGTAACCATGCCAAACCCGCATCGCTTGGCCAGGGCTGCCCCTGCTGCGAATTTTTGGATGGTACGCTGGATGATTTCCTCATCCATGGGACGAATGATCCGGCCTGCCAGTTCACACTCTACAGGTCCATAGGCAATCCCCTGAGATGCTGCTCCGAAGAATGAAAGGTCTCGATTGGCAAACATCCCGGTATGAGTAAGTTCCAAGGTAGCAACTGCTCCGTAACTTTTGACGCTATGGGCAATTCGGGAAAGATTGCTGTCAATGTTGGGAGTATCCAGACAGATATGCCTTGCGCCGCCCTTCCCAAATTCACCGTCAACGATGCCTTCGAAGGTTGCAACACTTGCTGCACCGCCCCTGGCTTTCCGCTCGTAATAGGCCGCGGCTCCATCATTTAGATAACCATCTCCATTGACATTCTGATATCCGGTTGGAGATGCAAAGATTCGGTTGCGAAATAATGTGTTGCCCAAAACGATGGGTGTAAATAGATGGGGATATTTAAATTTGTTCATTATGGGTCTCCTTTCAATTTTGAAAACTAATTGTTATTTATTTGACTATTACTCTGTTTCTATTATATGGATATTCCTCTTGAAGTAAAAACACAAAAAAAAAGTACCCTTAGAAGTTAACCTTCTAAGGATACTGCCCGATGAGTTTTATCGAGAATATATTTCCCTGGAAATATCAATAAATTTATCGATATATTCATTTTTGTTTGATCTAACCCAGGACATATCAATAGAAAAAGAGTGATGGGTATTCACAATATCAATAAATGCTACTTTATTGTTCAAACGATTTGCATGTGATTTTGGCAGGAATGAGACGCCTCGATTTAACTCCACCATAAAAAGCAGGGTATCCAGTGAATTAACTCTTTCTATTATCCTGGGTTCATAACCATCTTTTCTGCAAGATTCCAGCATGCGTTCAAAGTTCAGCTGTCCGCATTCTTCACTGATCATAATGATTTCTTCATTTGCAATTTCTGAAGCATTCATATTTTTTCGATTCGCTTTGGGATGCTTCCTGCTGACAACAAGAACAGCCGGTTCATTTTTAAGGGTGACTTTTTCTAATGAAGGAATATTGTTGATCTCACCGGCTATGGCAAAAATAAAATCACAGCTTCCATCTTTTAGATTTTTTGATAATTTTTTAAAAGTATTATTTTCAATATGAAGCTCCACATATGGATATCTTTCTTGAAACACCTCGATGATTTCACGAAGTAATTCTACTTCTGTTGGTCCGGCATATCCTACGCGAATACTACCTTTACGACCTTTATAAACATCCTGGGTTTTTTTGATGGCTTGCTCATATTTCGCTACAATTTCCTTAACTTCACCTAAAAGAACTTCCCCTGCTGGGGTAATGGCTACTTTTAATTTATTCCGATCAAAAAGCAAAACCTCCAGTTCCGACTCTATGGAAGCGATTTGCTGACTCATGGCCGTTTGCGAAATATAGTGCTCTTTGGCAGCCTTCGTAAAACTTAATGTTTCCGCTACTGAAATAAAGTATTGTAATTTGCGAATATCCACCCCATTACCTCCGAACCTGAAATTGGGAATCTGTTTCATTCCTCTTATCATTAAATAACAACAATTGGGTATTGTCAAACGAATGACTTGTTCGCTATTCGTCTTGCTATAAAAACAAACCATAAATTTTTAGGATTTATGGTTTGTTTTTTAAATTGTCATTCTTCAGTTTCTCCGGAGTAGATCAGGATTTTATTGAAAAACTCTTTTTTATCCCGAACTAAATCGAATGCTTTATCAACATCTTCGATCCGGAATTTATGTGTGATCAGAGGAGCAGTTTTGATATTCCCCTTGGCAAAATGTTGAATTGTCACTTTCCACTCATCAATTGGTGGTGCAAAGTGATAGCACCAGGAACCCACTGTTCTAAGTTCTCTTCTTAATATGGCTTCAAAGACGTCATTTTTAAGCGTCACATCACTGTGAGGAGTCCCTAAAAATACTGTAGCCCCCTGTTTTTTGCAGGATTTCAAACATTGTTCAGCCGTAATATTGCTGCCCGCTGTCTCAAACGCCACATCAACACCTTCATTTTCCGTTAGTTCGTATATCATCTTTACAACATCATCGCATTTCGCTGCATTAATGATATGATCCGCACCTAACTCCTTGGAAATTTCCAGCTTTTGGTCAACAATATCGATGGCGATTACTGTAGATGCGCCAACTATTTTAGCCCATTGCGCTACATAGTGCCCTATTGGACCTGAGCCAAAAATCGCTACTTTGTCCCCTATTTTCACTCCACCTTTAACGATAGCATGAAGTGCAATCGCTGCAGGATCTATTGATGCAATCTGTTCATGAGTTAATTCTTGGGGAACCTTGTATACATTGG
>JAAXUP010000217.1 GCA_013335935.1 Eubacteriaceae bacterium
CAGATGGTCCTGGTGATGCCTCCGGATGAAACTGCACACAAAATACAGGTTTGGTTTTATGCTTGAGACCCTCTATGCTGTTATCATTCATGCTCACATGGGTGACCTCCATGCACTCCGGCACCTTGGTAACAACGTAGCCATGGTTCTGGGAAGTTATATACACTCTGTCCTGTGTCAGGTCCTTAACAGGATGATTGCATCCTCTGTGTCCGAATTTAAGCTTTTCAGTTTCCCCGCCTAATGCAAGGGCGATCAGCTGATGACCAAGACAGATACCTATGGTCGGCTTTCTGTCGATGATTTCCCTGACGTTGTCGATGATATCCCCATAATCCTTGGGATCTCCAGGTCCGTTTGATAAGAACACGCCATCCGGATCAACAGCCAGCACATCTTCCCAGGAGGTTCTTGCAGGAAATACTGTAACTTTACAATTCTTTTCCCCAAATGCTTTCAGGATATTGTTCTTTATCCCGAAATCCATGATCGCCACATGCTTTCCAGGCGCTTCGATGGTATATTTCTCTTTTGTAGTGACTTCGTAAACCGCATTTGAATTGTCATAGGAAGACAGGGCTTTTCTCAGTTCACTGTCCGTAAGTCTCCTTGAAGTAATCATTCCCTTCATGGTACCCTTTTCCCTGATGATTTTCGTAAGCTGTCTGGTGTCGATTCCTTCCAGTCCAACGATCCCGCAATACTTCAGATAGCTGTCCAGATCCATTTCACACCTGAAATTGCTGGGTTTTCTTGCTCTTTCCCTGACGATGAGTGCCCGGATCTTGGGTCCATCGGATTCAAAATCCTCCAGGTTGATGCCGTAATTCCCGATAAGGGGATAGGTCATGGTAACGATCTGCCCATAGTATGATGGGTCCGTCATCAATTCCTGATAACCTGTCATCCCCGTATTGAAGACTACTTCACCGGTTATATCATGTATTTTCCCAAAGGCTGTGCCTTCGAAGGTAATTCCGTTTTCTAATTGCAGATATGCTTTCATATTTTCCTCCAGACTACTGATTTCCCCTGCTGCCCGGTTTGACCAGCGCTACTCCTGTGCCGCAGATAGGACATTCCTCTGCGTCGTAAGTGTCGATTTCAAGTTTAAGCGCGCTGTATACAGGCATTCCCAACGCTAAGCCCTTTGCTCTTCTGTCAATGATGCAGGCCACTCCGATCACCTCTGCCCCCAGCCTTTCCAGAAGCACCTTAGTTTCTATTGTGGATTTACCTGTGGTCACAACGTCCTCTGCGATGATCACCCGATCACCTTTTTTGATTTCAAAACCTCTTCTAAGTTCCATGATCCCGTCTTTTCTTTCGGTGAAGATGGCTTCCTTATCAAGTTGCCTGCCAAGTTCATAGGCTACGATCACACCACCCATTGCCGGTCCCACGACCTTATCAATCTTTAAATCCTTTATTTGATCCACTACCGGCTTGAGGACCTCCGCCGCTTTAGCCGGAAATCTTAAAACCTGAGCGCACTGGACATAGTTTTTTGAATGCTTCCCTGAGGAAAGTAAAAAATGCCCTTCTAAAAATGCATTGGTTTCTATTAAAATATCGACAACTTCCTTATTCATGATTTATTCCTCCTGTTATTTTGCTTTTAAGCTTTTGCTTTTGGCTAATCACCTATTCACCTATTCACCAAAAAGCACTTCACCACTTACACATTTCAACGATTTGCATTTTTGCATTTCGCTAACCACCTAACCACCCGGTTACCCAACCACCTATTCTTACACAATTCCCCTGATTTCGGAAATATTATCAAGACCGTTGTCCTCGCAATATTTCAGCAGGCCATGAACGATTTCGCTGCCAAGCATGGGATTTGGAAAATTTCCGGTACCAATCTGGATCGCAGTGGCCCCTGCCATTATGAACTCTACAGCGTCCTCCCAGGAGGTGATGCCCCCAAGCCCGACGACTGGAATTTTCACCTGCCTGGCTACCTGGTGAACCATTCGTAAAGCGATGGGTTTGATGGCCGGACCAGAAAGTCCTGCATAGACATTTTCAAACACCGGTTTCCTTTTTTTAATGTCGATTGCCATTCCTTGAAAAGTATTGACCAGGGAAAGTGCATCGGCCCCTGCGGCTTCGCAGGCTGCTGCGACTGCTGCAATATTTTCAGCATTGGGTGAAAGTTTTACCATCACGGGATGCCTGCTGACTTTTTTTATTTCCCGGGTAATAAATCCAGCACTGTCGCACTGCATCCCGAAGGCCATGCCACCAGCCTTTACATTCGGGCAGGAAATGTTAAGCTCGATCAGATCGATATC
>JAAXUP010000043.1 GCA_013335935.1 Eubacteriaceae bacterium
TTGAAGTGCTTTTTAGGTGAATAGCTATTAGCTAAAAACAAAAACGTTTAAATGCATAAGTGTTTAAGTGTTGAAATTCTTAAATCTGGCATAACTTACGACTTATTTGGTGGTTGGGTGGTTGGCGAAATACACAAGCGTTGAAGTGTTGAAATGCAAAAGTGTTGAAGTGTTGAAATGAAAAAGCGTTAAAATGTTGAAATGCTAAAAATCAGCTCCGTAGGGGCGAACAGTGTTCGCCCGAAAATGGGGTAGTTTGTAGGGAACGCATTTTGTGCGTTCCGCATGAAATACATTGACACATATTTGTACGGAAAATAACATGTTTTAACCATTTAACCATTTAACCATTTAACCATTTATGCGATCGCGAAGCGATTATGCGGCTTGCCGCTAAAGGAGGCCTTGCTATGTGCGGGAGATTTCTGGTGCCTGAGAATCTGGAAGAGTTTCTTATTAAGAACAGCATACGAAAAGAAGGGGCAATCACCGATGACAAGGGAAGGGTCAAATATCCTTCCATGCTGGTGCCTGTCATTGTGTATGATGACAGGAAGAAAGACAAAAAATTAATGGTTATGAAGTGGGGTTGGCTCTTTTCAGGAACCAAAAAAATACTCATCAATGCCCGAAATGAAAGCATATTTAAAAAAGGTATCTATAAAGACAGTGTGAAAAATAAAAGATGTGTGATTCCTGCTGAAGTGTTTTATGAATGGGATGATAAGAAGAACAAGTATACCATAGGGGTAAAGGATTCACCGGTTATTGCCCTTGCCGGTCTTTATAAAACATTTATTGATGACAAGAAAAATCTTTACGATGCCATTGTGATCGTCACTCAGGATTCAAACGAAGAACTTTCTACGATCCACCAAAGGATGCCCCTTATCCTGCAGGATGATGATATTGAAACGTGGCTTCACTATGATATTCTCTCAGATGAAGAGTTCAATAAGCGGTTTGTAAAAGACAAAGCCTTTTCTTTTGACATTATTGGAGAACAGAGGGAGAGCGAGCAGTTGAAAATAAGTTTTGAATAGCGTATAATAATATTCACTTCTCAACGATGCTTTTTTTGAAAAACTTATAAAGGTGGATTCGATACGATGGATTTTTTTCTTGTCATATTAGCTTACTTGCTGGGCAGTATTTCATTTGCTTATGTGCTTACTAAATACAAATTGCATGAAGACATACGAAAGCTGGGCAGCGGGAATGCGGGCACAACAAATGTCCAGAGGGTGCTTGGCACAAAATATGCCGTTCTGGTTCTGGCTGGAGATGTCCTGAAGGGTGCGATCCCAGTTATTCTGGCGTACAATTTTGCACAGATCGATATCACAGTGATGCTTTGCGGTCTTGCGGCCATTGCTGGTCATAACTGGCCGATTTTCATGGGATTTCGGGGAGGAAAAGGAATCGCCACATCTATTGGCGTATATCTGGCTTTCGATCCAGTTGTTGCAGCTATCTGCATGAGCATTGGTCTGGCACTGATCATTGCCACAAGATATGTTTCCCTGGGATCCATCACTGGAATGGCCATACTTCCTATCGTAACTTTCCTGTTCTATGGTGTCAGTTATACGCTGTTATTTGCGATCCTGGTGGGATTCTTCTCCATATACCGGCACAGGACGAATATCACCAGACTTTTAAACGGCACGGAAAATAAATTTGGACAGAAAAAATCCTGACAGAGCTCCTTTGCAAATTCCGTCAACCCTACATAATATATAGCTTTCCCGCATCTGAACATGGATGTGGGATTTTTCTTGTGCGCCCGGAAAATGTCATGTCAATGACAGGAATAATGAAAAAATAAAAGTCAAGTCTTTACTTTGAATTTTTAAATAGTATACTATATATATTGATGAAAATCATAGAACTACTATATATTGTCTAGGGGGATGCCTGATGTCGCATTTGCAAAACGTAATTAAAAGAGTGTTTACTACTGAACTGGAAAAGAATAAAGCACTTTCAGTCTATGATCTGTTCCAATGGAAGACTGTGGATGTATTCATGAAAAACTGGAAAACTGGAAAAGTGATCCTGGATATGTCTGAACTTGAGTTTCCTGAAGGATACAGTCAGAATGCCTGCAATATTATTGCATCCAAGTACTTCAGGAAAGCGGGAGTCAATAACGAATTCGGTTATGAACGAAGCATGCGAGATGTGGCAGACAGACTGGTTAAGTTCTGGGCAGACGCTCTTAAGGACGAGGGAATCGTAAAAACCAAAGAAGATTACAGAATCGTATACGATGAACTTGTCTATTCGTTTTTATGCCAGATGTGGGCACCAAATTCACCCCAATGGTTTAATACAGGTCTTTACAATAGTTATGGAATAAAAGGCGGAAAGGATGACCTTTTCTACTATGATCCTGTTAAAAAAGAAGTCGTGGATAGCGATGACAGATACACAAGAACTCAGGCTTCCGCATGCTTCATTATTTCCATCGAAGATAAATTGATGGGGGACCACTCGATTTCCGAGCAATATGTCAGCGAAACCAAACTGTTTAAAGGCGGTTCAGGTGTAGGGACAAATTTCTCCAACATCCGAGGTATCGATGAAAAATTGTCAAATGGCGGACATTCATCCGGCATGATGAGTTTCCTTCAGGGACTGGATAAAAATGCAGGAGCCATAAAGTCAGGCGGTACAACAAGAAGAGCTGCCAAGATGGTAATCAATGATATCGATCATCCTGAAATCGAAAGCTTCATTACCTGGAAAGCCAGAGAAGAGCAGAAAGTAAGAGACCTTGGGAAAATGGGCTACGACACCTCCATGGACGGAGAAGCTTATGCTACCGTTGGGGGACAAAACAGCAACAACTCCGTGAGATTAAACAAAGAATTTATGGAGATGGTATCCAACCTGGATAAACAACCTGACGCCGAGCTGGAGTTGAAAGGCCGGTCTGACAGCAGTGTGAACAAAAAAGTCAGGGTCAAAGATCTATGGAATCTTATCAATAAATCCTCATGGGAATGCGCAGATCCCGGGCTTCAGTTTGATGATATTTTCAACGCCTGGCATACATGCCCGGCAGGGGAAGATGGCGTTGTGGGGGCGAAATACAACCGAATAAACGCTACAAATCCATGCAGCGAGTATGCATTCCTTGATGATACCGCTTGTAATCTTGCATCCATAAATGTATTCAAATTTTATGATGACGAAAAAGTAAAATTCAATATAGAAGAATATGTTCACCTGATCGGGATCATCCAGCTTGTTCTGGAGGCTTCGATCCATTGGGGACAATTTCCAACAAAGGATATTGCAAGAAAGAGTTACCTCTTCAGAACGACCGGGCTTGGCATCGCAAATTCTTCTTCACTGATCCTTGCACTTGGTCTTCCTTATGATTCCGATGAAAGCAGAAACTTCGTTGCTGCCCTCTCAGGGATCATGACAGGAGCATCTTACCGGGCTTCAGCATTCATGGCGGAAGCTGTGGGAGCCTTTGATAAATACGAACTGAATAAAAATCATATGCTGAGAGTTATTCGAAACCACAGCAGAGTTGCTGGGGCAAGAGTTGACAGCTTCGAAGATCTCCACTACCAGCCAGTCATGATCGATCATGGGGTGCTTGATAAAATTAAAATGCCTTATGTGGGAGAAGCTTTAAAAACTGTATGGAATGAAGCGTATGATTTCGGTGAAAAATTTGGTTATAGAAATGCTCAGGTAAGTGTAATTGCGCCAACCGGAACGATTTCTCTCGCCATGGATTGCGGGGCCACTTCCATTGAACCCTTCTACAGCCATTTGGTTTTCAAACAGCTTGTTGGCGGAGGAAGCATGGAAATCGTAAATCCGGTCCTTGAGATGGCTCTTAAGAATCTTGGGTACAAGGATAAAGAAATTGCTGCGATCATTGACTACATCATGGAGAAAGACGAAAAAGGCAGAGTGATCCATTTCGGAGTTGAAGGCGCCCCTTTCCTTAAAAAAGAGCACTACAGCATATTCGAAACTGCCAACACCATTTCACCTGAGGGTCATGTTATGATGGTTTCAGCCATCACGCCTCTAATCAGCGGCTCGGTATCCAAAACAGTGAACCTGCCCAACAATGCCCAGATCTCAGATATTGACAGGATCCACAGGCTGGCATGGGAAACAGGAACCAAAGCTATTGCCCTGTACAGGGATGGATGCAAGGCTTCCCAGCCACTTTCATCAGGTATGTCGGACAATACCGAAAAAAGACTGGAAGATTACAATTATAACGAATTGCTGGATTACAGCAAAAACTGTGTAAAACATATTCCCAACAGAAGAAGGCCTGGGGGGATGAGGACAAGCAGGACACATGCAGCCAAAATCGGAGATATCGAACTTTACATTACCATAGGATTTTATGAGGATGGGAATATGGCTGAAGTATTTGTGTCTACAGATAAAGAAGGTACGGTTGTTAAAGGACTCCTGGCATCACTTTCAAAAGGCCTTTCCAACATGCTTCAGTATCATATTCCTCCTAAAGAGATTTCCAGACTCTTAAGAGGGCAGCAATATGAACCCGCAGGTTTTGTGGCAAGACACCCATATATTAAATATGCGTCTTCCATATCTGACCTTTTAAGCAAGATCATCGACATCGAAATGGGAGATTTCAGCAGATGCCAGGTTAAGCCTGAAACCTTTAATCCTATGACTAAAGCCATGCTTTCAAATGAAACTCAGGAAGTTCTGAAGGCAGCTGAAGGACATTTGCCTGATGATGGGGAAAGATTGTATGGAGAATCCTGTTCGAGCTGTGGAAGCAGCAGAATGATGAAAAACGGAACCTGCAAGGTATGCCTCGACTGCGGAAGCACCACAGGCTGCAGCTGATCCACTTTAGAGATAATAATATAACAGATAATCGGACATGGATAATCCATGTCCGATTTTTTATTAGACTAGGAAAGTTCGACTAGCTCGCTTGGGTCCAAACTTTCCTGGTCTACTTGAATAACGCGTCGAAGACGCTATTCTTGGAACATGAAAGTTTGGGTATAAATATAGAGGAGACAAATAAAATGATACATTTTCCAAAGGTGAGGTGAATGAGAAAATGTATAAAAAAAGAGGAAGCCTAAAAATCATTCTGACATTATTGCTGCTTCTATCTATTTTTTCTTCTCAGGTTTTTGCAGCTGAATCGCAACTGGTTTCAAAAGTAAATACCTCAACCAAAGTCATCGCGTTGACCTTCGATGATGGAGACGACGGAAAAAATATCACAAAAGTACTTCAGATACTCACAGACAATAAAATAAAAGCCACATTTTTTATCACCGGAAAAGCAGCCAAGGCACATCCTGATCTAATTGGAAACATCAATGCACAGGGAAGCCTTATTGGAAACCACTCCTACGCCCATCCTTATTTTACAAGTCTGACTTATACTCAAATTATCGACGAGCTTGCACTTTGCGAAGCCGCAATAAAAAACATCACCGGAAGAACGACGAAACCTTATTTCAGACCTCCCTATGGAAGCTATAATACAGCTGTTCTAAAAGCTGTGGGGGACGCCGGTTACGGGAAAACTATCAGATGGACGATCGATACCCTCGACTGGAAAGGGATATCAGCTGTTGAAATTACACAAAAAGTATTGAATAATGCTGTCCCTGGTTCCATTGTACTCATGCATGTGGGATCAGGTGCGGTTAACACACCCACTGCTCTGCCGGGGATCATCAGCGGGTTGAGAGCAAAAGGATATCAATTTGTAACGGTGGCTCAGCTTCTCACCTATGCATCCTCTTCCGGCACCACCTATGTGGTGCAATCAGGTGACACATTATGGGGAATTTCCAGAAAATATGGCGTGACGGTGCAGCAAATCGTAACAGCAAATAACATTACAAACGCCAATCTGATCAATGTGGGACAAGTCTTGATCATACCGGGGATATCCAGTGTGAATCCCACGACAGGAATAAAATATACGGTCAGAGCCGGAGATACTTTATGGGGAATTTCCAGAAAATACGGGGTAACAGTTCAACAAATCGCATCTGCCAACAATATCACCAACGTTAGTTTGATTCATATCGGGCAGGTATTGACCATACCCACAAGCACCAGCCAGCCGCCTGCACCCACATCTCAAACCCAATACACAGTAAAGGCTGGGGATACCTTATGGAGCATCGCTCAAAGGTATGGAGTGACTGTGCAGCAAATCGTCACCCTCAACAATATCCCAAATGCAAACCTTATTTACGTCAATCAGGTGCTGCTCATTCCTTAAAACGAACAGGAAAGACTTCTCCAGGGCATGGATATTCCATGCCCTTTAAACTTTTGCTTCATTTTTCACACTAAATAGTTTAGAATGAAATAATGATTTAAGTCGTAACACAGAAGGTGATTTATTGAAAGAAGACAATATCTACAGAGTAAATATTGATGGAAAAGAAATAATTCTTATAGGGACTGCCCATGTATCTAAAAACAGTGCTGAAGAAGTTAAAAATATCATTGATTTAGAAAAACCTGATTCCGTTTGTATCGAACTCGATGAAGAAAGATTTAAATCGATCCAGGACAAAGAAAAGTGGAAGAATACGGATATTATAAGCATAATAAAGGAAAAAAAGTCCGGATTCATGCTGACTAACATCATCCTATCCAATTATCAGCGGAAAATTGCAGAGCAATTCAATATTAGCGCAGGACAGGAAATGATCCAGGGAATCCAGTCAGCCAATGAAACAGGAGCCAGTCTTGTGCTGGCAGACAGGAAGATACAGACCACCTTTACCAGACTCTGGAGGGGAGTATCACTTTGGGGCAAGGTCAAACTTTTAACCACCATCGTTATGAGCCTTATTGATGATGAGAAAATTTCAGAGGAAGATCTTGAAAGGATGAAGCAGGAGGATATGCTTTCTTCGGCGCTTAATGAACTGTCCCAGGTGTTCCCGGGACTTAAAAAATATCTGGTGGATGAAAGAGATAAATATTTAGCAAATAAGATCAAAAACGCACCAGGGAATAAAGTGGTTGCCGTTCTAGGGGCTGCACATATTCCAGGAATCAAGAAGGAACTCTTTCTTGAACAGGATATGGAAGAACTGGACAGCATCCCAGAGAAAACCCTGTTTTCAAAATTAAGCGGGTGGATCATCCCAGGGCTGATCATTCTTTTGATCCTGATGACTTTGTCAGTGGACAGCATCTCCGGTATCAACCAGATCAAAAGCTGGATTCTGTGGAATGGCTCTCTGGCAGCTCTTGGAACGCTTCTTGCCTTTGGACATATCTATTCGGCCATCACCGCGTTTATCATGGCGCCAATCAGCGCACTGCATCCATTGCTGGCTACAGGCTGGTTTGCAGGTCTGACAGAAGCCCATATGCGAAAACCAAAGGTGGAGGATTTTGAGAATCTTTCAAAGGATCTTTATTCCATAAAAGGATTCTGGAAAAATAAGGTCACAAGGATACTTCTTGTTGTGGCATTTTCAAATCTGGGCTGCATGATCGGCATCTGGATAAGCGGCGCCGATATCATTAACACATTCATCAAAACCATCTTTAAATAGTGAATAGTTAATAGAGAACAGAGAATAAATGTTGAAGCAAACGGTCAGATGCGACCGTTTGCTTTTATAATATAAACAAAAAGAGATTTAAACGTTTTTAGTTTAAATCTCTTCCAGAGCTATTCTCTATTCTCTATTTATTATTCTCTTTCTATTTCGTCTTCGTCTTCCACTTCTTCCAGGAGAATCCGGTCATTGAAAGATCCTCTTGCCTCCCGTTTTTTTATTCTCAGATAGTCTATGTGCATTGGCTCATAATCTTTCAGATGAACGAGACAGTCAAGGGCTTCATAAATATCAGCCAGCTCTTCTTCATTGTCGGTGGCTCTGAATTCCTCGATTTCTTCTATGATCTTGTCAATAAGTGCTTCATGGTATTCTTTTTCTCCCATTATTCTGGAGGTGTATTTTCGCCCGCTCTCATGAATCAGCTGAGGAATTTTATCCCTTACCAGTTTATTGTAGGTCGTTTTCATATCATCACCCCTGAAAGTAATTTTCTTAATACCATTATAACGTATTTTTAAACAAGTCACCATGTATACACAAAATATTAATAAAATGATAAAATAATAATAACAGATTTTGTTAGCCAAATTAAAGTACGGAGATGATTTATTATGAAGGGTATGACAGGAAGCCATTATTTCCGAAATGGAGAGATGATTCGAAATGACGGGAGCATTAATGCTGCTGATAACAAAGATATTATCTATGAAGTGATCCGTATCATCCACGGGAAACCACTTTTTTTCGAAGATCATTTCAAGAGATTTCATCAATCGGCCGTTATGTCAGGGTTTAATGAAATTCCATCAGAAGAGGAAGTATTTGGTATTATCATGGAGCTTGTTCATATCAACAACATGGAAGGCGTAAATGTCAGGATCGAATATTCTCCTGCTGACAAGGGTGCCAAAGGGTATAATTTAGAGATCGGACTTCTTAAGACAGCCAGACCTGAGGATGAAGAGATCCAAAAAGGTGTGAAATTGAAAACCTATCTGGCAGAAAGGCTGAATCCTCATGTCAAAAGCGCCGCGGAATCCTATAAGGACATACTGAGTGGTGAAGGCTACCGTGATATATTTGAAATCCTTTTGGTGGACAGCAATGGATATATCACGGAAGGTAGCAAATCCAATGTTTTCTTCATCAAATCAGGCCGTGTTATAACTTCAGAAGGAAAAAAAGTTCTTGAGGGAATCACAAGAATGCATGTGCTTAAGCTTTGCAGGGAAATTGGGATAGAAGTGGTGGAAAAAGAGATCAGGCTTGAAGAACTGGAGAAAATGGACGCGCTCTTTATAACAGCCACTTCGGTAGATATCCTTCCAGTCAGATGTGTAGATGATAGGGAGTTTGATGTGGAACATCCCATCATGAAAAAACTTCTTGAAGCCTATTTGGATATGGCTGACAATTATATCGAAAAATTCAGGTCAGACAAATGACCACGGCATTTATTTCGGAAGAACTTGATATCGAAGCTGAAAAGATGCTCCTAAAATATGTGGAGAACGTTATTAAAATAAAAAAATGCGGATTGCTTTATCATTCCATAAGCTCTCATCCGGATATCCAGATGTTCTTCTTTGAGAAATTAAGAGAAGTGATCGTCCATCCGGATATGGACCCTTTGACACTTGAGGAAATAAATAAAGCAGGTATAAGCTATTACACGGGCAGTAAAAACCTTGAAGAAAAATATCCGGGTAATATTTCATACAATATCGCAGTTTGCGGGAGGTACTATTTTCATCATCTCAAATACAGCGACCCCGTTGTAATGGATAAATTAAATTCAGCAGGGATGGAAGGGATTCATATCAACCAGGGATATGCAAAATGTTCCATCCTGACTCTTGGGGACGATGCCTTAATCACGTCAGATGACCAGGTTGCCTCCAGGGCGTCTCATACAGGATTATCTGTGCTTAAGCTTCCCCCGGGAGATATCCTTCTTCCAGGTCAGAGTTACGGATTTGTTGGAGGATGCACTGGAGTTCATGAAGGAGAAAAAACTATATTCTTGAACGGCAGCCTGGACAGATATGCAGGAGGCGAGGCTCTGAGGAAATTTGTTGTCGAGCGAGGTTATCAAGTGATTGAATTTCATAAGGGGAAACTCACAGATGTGGGAAGTATATTTTTTGTTTGAACAAGAATAGCGTCTCCGACGCGTTATTGGTATCATATATGAAAAGGCAAGGTGATTATTATGACTGTTGCAGCATTTTTTGACGTTGATGGAACACTATATCGGGATTCATTGATGGTGGAGCATTTTAAAAAATTGATTAAATATGAAGTTCTTGACCCGGTCATATGGCATGGAAATGCCAAGAAAAAATTTGAAGACTGGGTCAAAAGACACGGAGATTATGAAGATTATCTTCTTGAAATCGCTGATATCTATCTGAACAGCATGAAGGGGATCGACAGAGACTATATCAATTTTATTACAGACCAGGTTGTTAAGCTCAAGGGGGAGAGAGTGTACCGATATACCAGGGACCGGATCAAATGGCATTTTGAGAACGGCCATAAGGTCATATTTATCTCAGGAAGTCCATCTTTTCTGGTGGAACGCATGGCGTTTAAGTATAAAGTGCAGTATTACATTGGAACAGAATACCTGGTGGATGAGGATAACAGATTTACAGGGGAACTGATTCCCATGTGGGATTCCGAGAGCAAAAACGTTGCGATTCTGGATTTTGTAGAAAAGCTGGATATTGATCTGGATGCCAGCTTTGCCTACGGAGATACCACAGGTGATCTTGATATGCTCAAGATGGTTGGATATCCAATATTGATCAATCCCATTAAAAAACTGGTGGAAGAATTCCAATCGGACCGTGTTTTAAAGGAGAAAGCTCAGATAATCGTCGAGAGAAAAGATGTGATTTATAAGATCCCATTGGATGTTGAGATTCTTTAAATGAACCTGTTGACTTTTTTATTTATAAATAATATACTTCTAAATAATATCATGAAAGACTGTGATGAGGACATGCGGTAAAAACCGGCTGCAAGAGATAAAACACATAGCTGTGAGTGTTTTTCAGTAAAGGATTTATCAGTACCCCCTCTGAGTCGTCAGCTGAATTGAGTAGGCTGCACCGGGATGACCGTTATGGCAATGAGAGGATTCTAATCAATTAGGGTGGAACCGCGTTTATGACGTCCCTTGCATATGCAAGGGACTTTTCTGCGCTGTGATTGTGGATAAAGTTAAAGTTAGAGTTTATAAGGAGGAATAGAAATGATAAAAATTACATTGAAGGACGGAAGCGTCAGAGAATATGAAAAAGAGGTCAGCATTTATCAAGTGGCCATGGATATAAGCGAAGGCTTGGCCAGAGTCGCGTTGGCAGGGCTTTTAAATGATAAACTTTCTGATTTAAGGACGATGATCAGAGAAGATGCTTCTCTAAGCATCCTTACTTTTGACAATGATGGAGGAAAACATTCCTATTGGCACACCTCCACACATGTGATGGCTCAGGCGGTAAAAAGACTTTTTCCTGAAGCCAAACTGGCGATTGGACCAGCCATCGAAAATGGCTTCTATTATGATTTTGACATCTCCAGAACACTTACTCCAGATGACCTTGTGAAAATCGAAGAGGAAATGAAGAAAATCATCAAGGAAAAGCATGAAATCGAAAGATTCGAGCTTCCAAGAGATGAGGCCATGGAGAAGATGAAATCCATTGGTGAAGACTATAAAGCAGAACTCATCAGGGACCTGCCGGAGGATGTGGTGATCAGCTTTTACAAACAGGGAGAATTTGTGGACCTGTGCGCAGGACCTCACCTTATGAACACCGGCATGATAAAAGCCTACAAGCTATTGAGCATTGCCGGTGCATACTGGAGAGGCAACGAAAATAACAAGATGCTTCAGCGAATTTATGGGATAGCTTTTCCTAAGAAGACGTTGCTGGATGAATATCTTCACAGGCTGGAAGAAGCAAAAAAAAGAGATCACAGAAAGTTAGGGAAAGAATTAGATCTCTTTTCCATGCAGGATGAGGGTCCGGGATTCCCGTTTTTTCATCCTAAGGGAATGATCATTCGAAATGTTCTGGAGGATTTCTGGCGAGAAGAACACAGGAAGAACAGCTATGATGAGATCAAGACTCCAATTATCCTGGATGTGGAGCTTTGGAAAAGATCAGGCCACTGGGATCACTATAAGGAAAATATGTATTTTACAGAAATCGATGAAAGAGAATTTGCTGTAAAGCCTATGAACTGCCCCGGGGGAATGCTGATGTATAAAAGAAGCATGCACTCCTACAGGGATCTTCCTATCAAGATGGCAGAACTGGGGCTGGTCCATAGACATGAACTTTCAGGAGCATTGCATGGTCTCATGAGAGTCCGTAACTTCACTCAGGATGATGCCCATATCTATATGACTCCTGAACAAATAAAAGACCAGATCATCGAAGTCATCAAGCTGACTGACAGCATTTATAATGTATTTGGTTTCAAGTATCGTGTTGAACTTTCAACCAAGCCAGACAATGCCATGGGCAGTGATGAAGACTGGGATAAGGCCACCAATGCGTTAAAGCAAGCATTGGAAACCCTGGGCATGGAGTACAGGCTCAATGAAGGGGACGGGGCATTCTACGGTCCGAAAATCGATTTTCACCTGGAAGACAGCATCGGAAGAACCTGGCAGTGCGGCACCATACAGCTTGACTTCCAGATGCCTGAGCGATTCGACCTAAACTATATTGGAGCAGATGGCGAAAAGCACAGACCGGTTATGATCCACCGAACGGTTCTTGGAAGCATCGAAAGGTTTATCGGTATACTTATAGAACATTATGCAGGAGCCTTTCCGATCTGGATATCCCCTGAACAGGTCAGGATCCTCCCAATCGCTCCGACTCATCACGAATATGCCAGGGAATTAAAAGAGAAGCTGGCAGAAAAGGGCGTCAGAGTTTATGTTGATTTCCGGGATGAAAAGATCGGATATAAAATCAGGGAAGCTCAGCTTCAGAAAGTTCCTTACATGCTGGTTGTGGGAGACAAGGAAATGGAGTCATCCTCAGTATCAGTGAGAGCCAGAAGCGAAGGCGACCTGGGAGCCATGAAAGCAGACGAGTTCATAGAAAAAGCGGTTGAAGAAATTCAAAGCAAAAAATAGAGATAAACTGTTGACTGCAGGCGAGGTGTGTGGTATCATTATCAAGTAACAAAGTAGAAGATCCACTTCTCACCTCGTCTCTTTTTGGAGTCAGGTTAATAGTTCAGTATTTGTGTATACTCGGCAGGTGGATTAATCTACCTGCTTTTTATATGTGATAGGAAAGTTCGACTAGCTCGCTGAGGTCCAAACTTTATTATCACACGAGAACAACGCATCGAAGATGCTGTTCTAGTTTATAGGGATGGAAGTTTCATCCAAAGAATTTATTTTGGAGGTGTATAATTATCAGTAAAGAATTCCAAATCAATGAACAAATCAGAGACAGGGAAATCAGAGTCATTGACGACATGGGTAATCAGTTAGGTGTAATGTCATCAAGAGACGCGCAGAAACTTGCAGAAGAAAAAGAACTTGACCTTGTTAAAATTTCGCCCAATGCTAATCCGCCAGTCTGTAAAATTATGGACTTTGGCAAGTTCAAATACGAGCAAAGCAGAAAAGACAAGGAAGCAAAGAAAAAGCAGAAAGTCATCAATGTAAAAGAAATACGCATGTCTGCTGTTGTTCAGGATCATGACCTTAATGTTAAGGCCAAAAACTGTATCAAATTCCTGGAAAACGGCGACAGAGTCAAAGCCTCAGTAAGATTCAGAGGAAGAGAAATGACGTATACCGATACAGGCAGAGAGATGCTTTTAAAGTTTGCTGAAAAAGTCTCTGAGGTCGGAAAAATTGAAAAAATGCCGGTTCTTGAAGGAAGAAGCATGGTAATGTACCTTGTGCCAAAGAAAGAAAGCTAATTTATATCAGACGGTGATTCAATCAACCGGATCTGATCATAGATAAATTAAATAATGATTTTGATTTGATATTATCAGGAGGGAGGATACAAAATGCCTAAAATGAAATCCCATAGAGGAGCTGCAAAAAGATTTACTGTAACAAAATCAGGAAGAGTTAAAAGAGCAAAAGCTTTCAAAAGTCATATCCTGACAAAAAAATCTCAGAAGAGAAAAAGAAATTTACGACAAACAGGATACCTTGAAGGTGCCGATGCTGCAAACATGAAAAAAATATTACCTTATTAAATAGAATAACACGATAGGAGGTTACGAAATGGCAAGAGTAAAAAAAGGAATGAACGCCAAAAAAAGGCATAAAAAAATATTAAAACTGGCTAAAGGATTCTACGGATCAAAAAGCAAGCAATTCAGACCTGCCAATGAAGCAGTAATGAGAGCCTTAAGATCTGCTTTCTCAGGAAGAAAACAGAAGAAAAGGGACTATAGAAAATTATGGATCGCAAGGATCAACGCAGCTGCAAGAATCAACAATATCAGTTACAGCAGACTTATGCATGGACTGAAGCTTGCAGATGTACAAATCGACAGAAAAATATTGGCTGGGCTTGCAGTAAGTGATATGGCAGCTTTCAGTCAGCTTGTAGACGTAGCTAAAAGCAAATTAAGTTAGGCCTCCTAGAGGTCTTTTTTTTTATATTGAAAATGGCGCTGTGATTGTATGAACGTTCGACTAGCTTGCACCTGTAATTTCATATTGCTTGTAAATAGAAAATATTTGTATTATGATGAACATTAGCTAGATAATTAGATAAGAGGGATATAGATGAAGGATAAATCAAAAAAACTGTTTAGGTATTTGGTGAAACAGTATGTTAAAAGAGACAGGATCAAGCCGCCACAGATATTGGTCATCGGTTTTGGTATCACGATTTTTGTCGGAGCACTGCTCCTGACTCTACCTATCGCTGCAAAGTCAGGAGAAAGCACCAATTTTCTGACTGCACTCTTTACAGCTACTTCAGCAGTTTGCGTTACCGGACTTGTCGTCGTGGATACCGGAACCTACTGGACACCCTTTGGGCAGACCGTTATTATCCTGCTTATTCAAATTGGCGGACTGGGTTTTATGACAATGACAACACTAATGTTTTTGATTGCTGGCAAGAAGATCACCATCAAGGAAAGGATCATCATTGCTGATTCCTTAAGTGCCAGCAACCTTGAAGGCGTAATCAAGTTTGTAAGATATGTTCTTTTGTATACCTTTGTCGTCGAAGGGATAGGGGCAGTGCTCTTGTCCATCAGGTTCATACCGGATTATGGCCTGGTCAAAGGGATATTGTTCGGTATATTTCATGCCATATCGTCCTTCTGCAATGCAGGTTTTGACCTGATTGGAGGGTACAGAAGTCATATGCCTTATGTTAATGATTTCATCGTTAATTTTGCTGTCTGCAGCCTGATCGTACTGGGAGGTATAGGATTTGCAGTAACTAATGATGTTTTGAAAAACAAAAGCTGGAGGCGCTTCAATCTCCATACTAAAATGGTTGTTTCCATCACTTCCGTGCTTATTCTTGGAGGCGCTCTGCTCTTTTACATCATGGAATATAACAATCCTGGAACCATGGCTGATCTGCCCTGGTACGGGAAGATATTCGCTTCATTTTATCAGTCCATAACACCCAGAACAGCAGGAAGCAATACCATCGATCAGTTGTCCATGACCAATGGCTCCATATTTCTTACCATGATTTTTATGTTCATCGGAGGATCCCCAGGTTCAACTGCAGGAGGGGTCAAGACGACGACTTTCGGAGTAATTTTTATGACGGTTGTTTCAGTTTTAAGAGGACGAACAGAGACAGAGGCCTTTGGAAGAACCATCGTCTTCGATATCGTAAAAAGAGCCATGTCTTTAGTGCTGATAGGGATGATTATTCTTGTTGTGGATATTCTAATACTTTCAGCTACCGAGCAGCACGCAACCCTCACCCAGGTCGCATTTGAAGCTTTTTCTGGTTTTGGCACAGTAGGGCTTTCCATGAGCTTAACCCCTACACTTACCCCAATTGGGAGAGTAATGATTATTCTTACCATGTTCGCCGGAAGGGTCGGCCCTTTGACAATAGCTTTTGCCATATCGGAAATACAGTCGGCTCACGAATCAGGAAAATACAGATATCCAGAAGGAAATATTTTGATATAGGGAGAATGAAAAATGAAACAGTTTGCTGTTATAGGAATAGGAAGATTTGGCTTCAGTCTGGCAACGAAATTATATGAATTAGGGTATGACGTGCTTGCAATCGACAGAGATGAGGAAAGAATCAAAGCCATAGCGGATAAAGTCACTTATGCCGTTCAGGCGGATTCCACAGATATCAATACCCTAAAAGCGATCGGTCTAAGAAATATCGACGTGGTGGTCGTTTCTATCGCATCGGATATCAATGCAAGTTTAATGTCCACACTTAATGTTCAGGAACTTGGAATCAAGGAAATTTATGCCAAGGCTCAAAGCGAGCAGCATGCCAAGGTATTAAGAAAAGTCGGGATTGAACGGGTATTCTTGCCTGAGCATGACATGGGAAAAAGAGTGGCTCACCATATCGTATCCAACAACATCCTCGACCTTATTGAGCTTGACCCGGATCACAGCATAATTGAAGTCAACGCGCTAATATCCTGGGAAAATAAGAGTCTGGAAGAATTGAATTTACGTGCAAGATATGGAATCACCGTCATCGCACTGAAGAGAGGGATGCAGCTGAACATCTCGCCAAAAGCCTTAGATAAAATTCAGAAAAAAGATATTCTGGTGGTTATTGGGGATAATGATTCCCTTAGCGCCATCCAAAGCGGAGAAAATGAAACCGCATGATGGAAATAACCAGCAAAGAGAATGAAAGAGTCAAACATCTTGTCAAACTTAAATCCAAAAAGTTCAGGGATATCTATGGGGAATATATCATTGAGGGGTCCAAGCTTATCCGACAGGCAATGGATACAGGTACTGAAATATTATCTGTTTTTGTGACTCAGGAATATCCCACCAGTCAGGAAAAAGAATGGACTGAATTATTATATTTTATACCCTCAGATGAAGTCTTTTTATTAAGCGCCAGCTTGTTTTCGAGTATCAGTGAAAACATTTCTCCCACAGGGATACTGGCGGTGGTACGGAAGAAAAATATGGAGCTGGATAAACTGGATCTTCAAACGATCTCCAAAGTTGTGATCATTGATAATGTCAGGGATCCTGGAAATATGGGAACGTTGATCCGTACTGCGGATGCAGCAGGCTATGACCTTATCATTTGCTCCAAAGGATGCGCAGATCTATATAATCCTAAAACCATACGAAGTACGGTTGGATCAATATTTAATATTGATATCATTACAGATGCCGATTTGATGGAAATTCTGATGGTTCTTAAAGACCATGATTTTTCGGTCATCGGGTCATCCCTTGAAGCAAAGGTTTATTACAATGAAATCATGGATATACATAAATTTGCACTGATTTTTGGCAATGAGGGTTCCGGAATCTCACCTGAGGTGATCAGCCTGGCAACCCTGAATGTGAAAATTCCTATGCTGGGAAGAGCAGAGTCCCTGAACGTAGCTGTCGCCGCAGGGATTCTCATGTATCATTTCAGCATAAATGCAAATGCAAAGCGTTGAAATGTTTAAGTGTCTAAGTGTCAGTGCTTAAATCTGGCATACTTAGGACTTAGGACTTGCGACTTACGACTGTTTTGGTGACTAGGTGGTTGGGCTTTCACAATGTACAATGTACAGTGTACAATGTACAAAGAACGTTCATTTTAGAAAACGTGGTTCAGTTGGTCCCGATAGAAGATCTTTTTCTAAAATCTTTTTATCAAATAAAGAGTTTTAGAAATCAATAAGAATATTGATTCTTCCAAATTTATAATTCTAAAAACCACAATAATTGTAAATTGTAAATTGTAAATAGAGTATTGAAAGTTGAAGTACGGCTATGCTTACAACTGGACACTAAGGACTAGGGACTAGTGACTAAGGGAAGTTGTAAAATGAAATGACCAAATTTAATTAAATAAAAAAAGATTCATTTGAAGAAATCTGATATAGTGTTAATCACGACAAAAACTACTATAAAGGAATGAC
>JAAXUP010000218.1 GCA_013335935.1 Eubacteriaceae bacterium
ATAGTTACAAGTTGGTAGTGAATAGTCAATGTCATTGACTTAACGAATCGGTTTATAACAGACGTTAAATGTTCTTTTCTGCGCGCTATGTTTTCTTGGATACTTTCTACCCGGCCTGACGGGTTCAATAGTCGCGATAAACAGACTGTGCAATTTATGAAGGAGTTCGATAATATTGGAACGAATGAACAGAAGCACGAGAGCATCCTTCATTTTGGAAAGTGCTTGGGTGACATTGATTTTGTAAGAGTATTTTTTCTGTTCACTTTGCTCGGCAATGATATCTTGCGCCGGATGAATTATGGCGGCGGCAAGATTCATGGCAAAGACTTTAGCATGGAAATCCTGGTAGACGGATTCAACGGATTTTCCTGAGAAGTTTTCGATTTCGATCCGGCATTTGGCGGTTTTGTAATTTTCCTCCGTAGTCCATCGGAGATGGTAGAGTTCTTTGAAAATTTCGCATGGATAAAGATTTTTGTCCAAAAGAGAGGTCAAGAGGATTTCCGTTTCCCCTGAGGACAGCTCAACCCGAATGGCGCGTACTTTCATCGGAACAATGGGGAGGTTTAGAAGCTTGCATTGTTCAACTGATTTCGGAGATGGTGGAAGAATAATGACGTCGTCCTTTTTGCCGGAATCGGAGAATCTTTTGATTTTCTTCCAATGAGCATTAACTCTGACGCAAAAGTGGGCATGCCTGGAGAGGATCAATGCAAAGAGCCAGAAGGCGGGATAACCTCTGTCGAGGAGAATAAGGTCATTGGCTTTCACCTGCTGCATATGCTTAACAGCCAGAGTTCTTTCCCCCTGTTCATTTGGCTGGATGACGGCGTCTACAACAATGCTGTTAAGGACGTCAAACAGGTTGGAGATTCTGGCGAGTGGACACGCCTCGCCCTTTGACGAATTCCAGACACCGAAATGACTGGCGCAATTTTTTGTGCGGGGAACTTTAATCGTTGATCCATCAATAGCCAGGATGCGGAATCCTTTCCATGTCCGGCAGGAGAAATGTTCATAAAAGAAGGAGACGAGGTTTCGACTCAACTCAATGAAGACCTCATAATGGAGCTTCTTCCTGGCTTTGGAAAAGGCGCTCTTCGTAACAGTCCGGATAGAAACGTCTTCGGCATGGGCTGCCTTAAAAAAATAATCCAGCTCATCCTGGAGGGAACCTTTAACGAGATTCATGAGAAAAAAGATTATGTTGTGGAAAGGTAACAGTCGCTCTCTAACGAAATCTTTTTCTGATTGTCGATGTCGGGAAAGGAAATCTTTCGAAAAAATAATTATGTTAAGAAATTTGATAAGATTGGCACATATTTTCAAGCGCAGGTTCCGTGCCAACTGAATGGATATTTTGAGAATTATTTGACATCTTTTGCCTCCTTTTGAAATATGATTCGCTTCCACCTTATATACAGGAAATATATCATATCTTAATGATATTGCAAGAGATTTAAACATTTTATATCCTTAAGTCAATGACATTGAGGATAAACTTGTAAATATCTTATCTTTTTTGACATAGAAATGCAATGTAGATTTAACTGATTATAAGTAGATAGGATTATTATCTAACTTTGCAAATACAAACGTGATATTGGATATTTATAATTTAAATTCATGCTTTACATAACGCCATATATTTGTTGCATTATATCTTTGCACGCATGGGGTCTGCACGCATGGGGTCAGGTCTATTTTCTTAACATAGAACAAAGAAAGCCTCAATCTGATAATTAATTTCATAGTAAAAAAGTATTAAGGAAATACGGTCTGTTGCCCATATGGTTGTCTCTTTGGAACGGCCATTGGAAACGTTTTTCTTATGAATTCCGGCTAAACGAAAGATCAGTGCCTTCAACTGTCTGAGTCGAAGACGAGTTTTGAAGGCACCTTTCGGAAGCCTTAGCATAGGTTGTTATCCACCTTGTTGCAGGCTGTTCAAAAAGGTTCAGATGCAAGGCGCGTGAGGATCGAGCAGCGGAGCGTACTATTAATGTACGTGAGCAGCAAGACCGAAGCACAACGCAGCAGATGAGCCTTTTTCAACAGTCTGGCAAAATTCATCAAAAATGTTTCCTGCAAGGGACAATGAGACAACCATTTGGGCAACACACCGACAAGTTCTTGATCCACCTCCGTCACTACGTGACACCTCCGCCAGCGGAGGACATGGGAACGCTTTTTCGCATCTTCGAAAACAATGTCCGAACATTTCTTTAAAAGATTAATTCCTGACAGGCAAATAATCGTAAGTTACTGTTTTGATTGCTGC
>JAAXUP010000219.1 GCA_013335935.1 Eubacteriaceae bacterium
GATATTTATCACAACACGGCAGCGGACGAGGCGTCTGGTACGATATTGCCAGATCGGGCAAGTAATTGAAACCTGTCGAGCCGTGAAGCTGAAGCGTGCGATGTGTGGAACATGAATGATGTGATCGAGATAACCTACTTCGGCGGTTACACTTCCCCGTCTTTGCGAGGAGCATCGCGACGTGGCACTGGAATCGGCGATGGCAGGAACGATGGATCGCCGCGCCCCGACAGGTCGGGACTCGCGATGACGAGTGCTCGTTATTCGACGATGGGTTGCATGGTGGGGTCGATTTTTCGGAGTACACGGAGAAAGGGCCTGTGTTCGCTCCTCTCAAGGAGCCGGGCTTTTTCAGAAAAGCTTTTATCGATGGCGAAACGATCGCTTGGCCCAATGGAGCGGATATCGCTCCTGAATCTCTCTACGAAAAACTCCTGCAAAAAGAACAAAACCGGGAATGTGTCGTACATCAATAAATTGTAGATTCTTCCCCGTGCGTGCCTATCCCGACCAATCGGGATGGCACATTTAGCCGAATGTTTAATACAGCATTTTTAGCAACGGATCAACGTCCCTGAACTTCCGGGGAACTTGTTGCAACAGGATACCCCCTAACATTCCTTCAACGTTTTTAGAGATGCTCTAATAATCATGCGAATTCAAAACGTTCAAGCATTTCAATTCGAGAGACTAAATTGCTGAGAAGCACGCTATCCCCAAAAGAAAGAGGCTTATTAGCAATTTCTATAACAAGATTTGAGTATGACTTCTGTTTATCACCACAATTCTCATCCTTTATAAATGCAATATGTTTTTGCAGAGACTGACCAAGATTTTTTTCGTAATCAGAATTTTTTGCCGCGATTAAATATCCCTCTACTAAAGCACACTCACGCGAATTTTCATAAATTTGATTTTGAATGAACTTATATAAATACCCAATCATCTCCTCAGGTGTAGATTCTTTTTTAATGTATTTTTTGTATAACTGAAGATTAAGCTCTTTTACAATAAGCAAGAAAACCAGTAATGATGGGTAAAGATATACGGTGTTTTTTGTCGAGCGCAAAACCAAATTCATTTTTGAAAAAATCTGCTCTGTTTCTCTTAGAGATAGTCTAAAAGCGGAAGACAACATTTTAAAAACATTTATAAGATGACTTTTTTCGTATCGAAAAGCTAAACTCTGCTGCCTTTCTAAAAAGAAAGAATTAAATTCAAAATGTTCATAAAGGCCATCTATAAAATCATCAACACTGGATTCTGGAAGCGTATACTCAACATCTATAAAGCGTCTCAAATAGCCAATAGCCTCAAAATCATCGCCATATAGAGCCCTTACACTATGAGATAGTTGTTCTTTATCTAATGCCAACACAAAAACTAAACCCTTAATATCTAACAAATGCTTAATTCTCTCTAAAAATTCAATAGCATATATTGGCCTACATCTATCCAGCTCATCAATCAAGATATACATCTTTTTAGGCTCACCATTTTCAGAAGTCAAAACCTTAGAAACACAATCCTTAAACGACTGAATTTCATTCTTGTTCTTTCCATATGAATCAATCAAATCTTTTGAAAAGCCCTCCATCAATTTCGAAACTTCTTCTTCTGTCATCGCCTCACAATCAATCACTCCCGCAGTACCAACTTTGATCAAAGCCGGCAAACCTTTTTTAAGTATATAACCACCAGCTTTTTTTGCTTTAGCCCAAGCCTTTTCTTTTAGCTGATCACCATCTATTAATTTTTCCAAGCTTGGATTTACCTCTCCCAGAAAAGCAAGAAGAGGATCACTTGCGAAATCTGTCTCCCAAGCACTAAAGTAAATAGCATCACATGAATTATTCACAAGATCTGCATGAAGCATCTCCATAAAAGTAGTTTTACCATTACCCCATGGAGCATTAATAGAAAGAACAATCGGCGTTGAAAAATTCCTCAATAGTAAAGACAAATTATCGATATTATTTTTTCGTGATAATTTATCATCTTTGTAGGGTTCAGTAGAATCTATCCGTATCTTTGGCGCTTTAAATTCCATGGTCAATACATTTTTTATGGTCTAAAAAAATGCTCTTGAAAGTCAAAGTTGAGTATATGGTTTTCAAATAAGAAAGTAGAAAACCAGCCCAAGTACAAAGCAAATGATGCAGGGGAAAACCTTGCACTCGAACCGTATATCCAACAATCCAATCCCCCCAAAAAGCGCCGAGCAATCACCCGGCGCTTTCAGAGTCAATCAATCCAACCTCACGAACAACCGGTCGTCA
>JAAXUP010000114.1 GCA_013335935.1 Eubacteriaceae bacterium
AGGGTGAAATTCTCGTACATATAAAGTGATTAATTATGCAAGCAGCTGTCATCCCACCCCCCACGCCTTTGCAGACGGCAAGCTACGATTTACGCCGATCCGATACGCCGCAGTCGAAGTATTTGCATTTACACTCAGTTCCGATACCCGCTTTTCCGTAGTACATCCCTGAATTTTTGCCTTTTCCGTGCTATCAGTGCGCCTTTTGGTGCGGTGTTCTTTGATGTTTCTGTAAGATGGATGTTATGCACGACTTGGACTATATCGTTTTTTAGGGAACGGATCAACGTCCCCAAGTCTATAATTAAATAAAATCATGCATGAAGAATATTTTTGATCATTTCTGGCGCTCTTTTTTTGATCATTTCTGGCCTTGGGTTTTCGGTTTTATATTTTTAGTTATTATGCCTGTAATTATTCATAATTGTGACCTCAAGTTTGGTGATAAAAAAGTAATGAATATAGAAAGGAAGCTACCTCATATCGATAATAATGGATTGCTTGAAAACAGATATTTTACATATACAGGAAGCTATTCTTTTCCAGTAAATAATGGAGGGCAAAGAGAACTTGATAGCTTAAGAAATGAGGCAATAAAAAGATTGATCAATGAACAAATTGTCAATGGCTCCGATACTCAAGAACGCTGGTTTTACAGGGATAAAATCTCCGATTTGATAAAAGATGTTAATGATGTCTATGGGGCGCTGTTAAACAAATCAAATCCCGTTAATGTTTATTTTGTGTTGAGCGGCCATGAAGATGCCTATGATGAAAAAAGTAAGAAATACGTATATACGCCACTTGTGATGGTTCCCAAAGAGCGCTATATGCGGTATCCGAAAGATATTGGCGTCCCGCTGAAAAAATATCTTGATGGACTTTATGTGAAAGAAATTCATGAGTTGAATAATAAAGATACTCTTGAAGTAGTGCTTACGGGAGTTGAGTTAGATAGAAATAAATTTCATTTAAACGAAAAAGAGTTGAATGAGATAGCAGGAATATTGAATTTATCCCCAAAAAGCATAGGTCTTTTTATCACAGATTTGATAAGTGGGCATAATGGCTTGGTTGTAGATAATTTCAGTAGTGGTGAGTATGAATTGGAGGGGAAAATGGAGGCAGCATTGGTTGCTTTTGTTAAAAATTTTATGAACGAGAGGCCAAAAGGCTATGAGTATGATATTTATTGTTTTGGCTATGCAGATGAAAGGCCAATGAATAAAACCATTAATTATCAGGGTGGCGCAGATTTTACCAAAGGTACAGATCAACCTGTTTTTCTTGAAAATCTTAACGGACCAAGAAGTGATTATCTTATAAATGAAAATAAGAGTTTATCAATAGCAAGAGCTTATGCCGGGTCACGTATCATCAAGCAGTATGTGGTTTCGGAAGGCTATAGTGGTGGTAAAAATCCTTTGATTAATATTTATTATCAGGGAAAAGGCGTGATGAATACAAAGAATTATGATTATGCCAGACAGATAAAAATAATTATTATAAAAAAATAGTACCTTTATGGAGGCTGGATAGTGAGTAATAAATATGAGAAAATAGGGCGTAATTATGCGCTTTCAGGGAAAAAAAAGGATGAGATAAATGTGAGTGATATTTTTGATAAAAAAGAAAGAGATAAGATAAAGACGGATATTGAGGAAGTGATTGCTTTGTATGATAATATGTTATCTGAAAATCAAAAAAAGATTGATGATATAACAGCAGTTATTAAAGATAAGGAAAATGATGCTGTTCAATTTCGGTGTAAAGAGGGGGTTTTGGTAACTATGCGTGAATTGTTGATCGGCTTGTCGATGTTGCTGATAAATATAGCTTTTGCAGCAATTGTAATAGAGCGGAAGATAGACTTTTCTGGCATGTACAAGTATATAGTTGCTTTATTGTCTCCGATTTTAATGGTTTTTTTAAGTTACTTGACCTCGTATTTTGTTGTCAAAGGATGGAGAAAAATAAATCCAAAAACGTTTAGAGTGATTTTTGGATTGTATTTTGGAATTTGTTCTGTTTTGTTCATTCTTTTACTACTTGATGTGGGGTATGTTGTTGATTATCTTTTATATTTGACGTCATTAATATATCCTATCTATCTAATGGCAAGGATATTTATGGTTTCAAATCTTGTTGAAAAAAAAGGGCATTTGACAGAGTTGATGTTAGTTCGTAATGATATTGAAAAAAGAAAAAGTGATGGGGTCGCTGATTTGAATGGAAAATTAAGTAAAGCGATTGAGGAGGATTTGCAGAACGAAAGAAGTTTCTGGCTTGGATATGCTTTTGGCAAAAGTTTAACATAATAAAAGATGGCTTCTATTTTTAACAAGATAAAAAGCATTGTATCAGGTGTCAAGGTTGGTTCAGGTAATATCCATAATGGAAAACCGGTTGAGTCAAATATCAATGGCTATCAGTATCAAAATAGTGCAAAATATGAGAATAGTGAAGATATATATTCAATGGATTGTAATGCTTCATTGATGAATGTCAATACAGAGTATCTGAAAAAGTATGACTATTGGCGTGATCTAGGAGAAAAATATGGTATAAACAAATCAAAATCCGAAAAAACAGAACAATATGTTGCGGATATATCCCGATATATGGGTGAATGCGTTGAACAGGAAAAAGCGAAAAAACGGAAATTTGAAAATATTTCAGAACAAAGCGAAAATACAGAAAAAACAACTGAACAAGGAGAAAGTAATGGTGCTGTAAATAATTCAAGCCATTTTTCAAGTGATGACAAGGTGGGGGTTGGGATTGATAAAGATAAAAAAAAGCAGAATGCTGAAGTTGATGGTACCGTTGCCAGTACAGGAAATGCCGAGAATGTTTATGACGAAGAGGAATTCAAGAGAATAAAAGAAAAAACAGAAAAATATGAGAAAAGACTCGATGAGATAAGAGATTTGAAGAGTCGGATGGTCAGGAGTTACTGGAACGGCTTGACTGATGAACTGAATTATTTGCTCTATAAAATATTTCACTCTTTGAAAGCTGAGTTGGAGTCTTTGCTTGATGGTCATCATAATAAGAGTACACCACTAGGTGATGCGGAGAAGATTACTCTAAGTGATAACATTGAAGAGAATAGTAGCAAAGAATACAGCAAAGCTGAAAAAGCCAACAAAATTGTCGATGAATACGAAAAAGTTTATCAGAAAGTTGATGCAATCAGAAGCAAGATCAAGTATGAAGAGGAGGTGGATGGTTACGCTTTTTATAAGACGAGATTGATGATATTTCTTATGATTGTTGGCTTGTTTTTCGGCATTTTCGTAGAGTTAGCATTTATGAGTGAATATACAGGAAGTGCATTGAATACAGGAAGCTTTTATGACCAGATTGGTTTTTATCAATCAGGATTACAAAATGCAATAGATAATGCCAAAAAGGAAAAAAGTGTAGGATATGGGCTTGTCACTTTTTTATATTATTTTCCGGTTATGGATTTTGTCAAGGCACATTTTGTGTTTTTCTTCTCATTACTGCCTTTTGTGTTCGGATTTGTGATAAAGATATGGCTTGATCAGATAAATCAAAAGGAAAAAAGTGACAAAGATAAAAAAGATAGTCAGATAAGTGAATTTAATAAGGAGACTCTAATAGAACACAAAGGGAAAAAAAGCAAGATATTAAGTAACGTAATAGGAACTGTGTGGATGCCATTAAAATCATTTTCAGCAAATGATAAGGTGATGTTTGTTTTTATTTTTATACTTGTTCTGTATACTGCTGCTCTGGGTAATATTATCGGGATAAAAAAGTATCCTGCTTTAGGTTTTTATGCGGCTTTTCTTTCATTGGGCTTGATGATTTCAATGGGCTTGTTAATGCACAATTTGGTTAAAACTTATTCAAGATATAAAGCTATATCAAAAAGAGGATTATTTGAGGCTGGACCGATTAAAAGAGTATTAATTAAGACAGGTTTGATTAAAACACATTCATATTCATTGGAAGAAGCTCTTGACAAAGAGTATGAAGATGTGAATAAATTGTTAGAAAATATTCTCAAAGAAGCACAAATCCAAAAAGAAAATAAACTACGAATTGATAAAGAAAAGATAAATAATAAAAGTGATGATAATATTCGGAATGAAAATAACTCCGAAGGAGCGAAAAGAGGTGATGGAAATATTGGAAGTGCAGGCATAGATGGTGGTATTGAAAAGGATAAAGATAACGTCGCTGAAGGGGAAGTGACGGTTGACGATATTTACAGTAATGGTCAAAAAGGTAATGAGGGTACTGCTGATAAAGCGGCTACAGAATCAGGGGACAAAAGTAAAGAGTTAATAGATGCAGAAAAAAGAATCGATGGTTATGTAAAATCATGCAAAGGAGCATTTGAGGCCGGTGTCGAGTATGGAAAATCTATCGATGTAAGAGGTGAAATTGATAAGGAGTATTTGGAAAAACATGAAATTGAAGAGATTGTCGAGAGAAAACACAAGTATGAAAAGTATAAAAATTTATTTAGCGATAAAATAACACCTAATCAAGGAGAAAAAAATGGCTAAAAATATAACAATAGCAATTTTTTTTTTTGCAAGACTGATACTGCTTCTTATTATGATGCTTGAGCTTATAGCTTGCGGCGGCCCTGTTGACAACCCTGGCAATGAGCTATCAACAAAAATAAAAAATGTAGCACTTATCGTTTTTGTTCAGTCTGATTTAAATGTGAATGATGATTCTCATTACAAGATTTTTAAATCAATAAGAGATAATAAAATCGCAGAGGCTATTAATAAAAATATAGATGAGTGTCCTGAAATTACATCTTTCGAAATCTATGCGCTATATGCAAATACGTGCGAGGCTAATAGTTTTGGAAAGGTAGAAATACCTAGCTCTTATAACGATGACGAAAAAAAAACAAAAATAAAACATTTCTTACTTGATTCAGAACATAAGTATGGAAAGTTTTTAGATGACTCAAAAGGGAATAAGTGTCAAGATATTGTTGGAGCATATTACTTTTTGAGGGGTCATCAAGATAGATACAGTAAATACGATGAAATAAGGGTTGTTTTTATCTCTGATATGATACAATATCGTTCTAAATTGGATGATTATGATATTAATACGGATTACATTACATTCCGCTCTTTGGATTGTCTGGTGGCTTTTGAGAATCAGGTCAACGAAGGAAAGATAAAAATAAAAAATGGATATGTGGAATTAGAGAAAATGTTTAATGGAAAAACGTTTGTTGTGTGGGTTATAAAGCCTGATATGGATGGTCGGAATGCTGAAAATGACGAGACGCGAGGATATAATATAGACGGCTTATGGAAAAATTATTTTAGAAAAATAGGGGCTACAGAAGTTAAAATGAATATGTAAAAAAATTTATTGACTCTACCTCTGCATGGTGAGCCGCTCCGGAGGAGTCTGTAAGCAAAATCTGTGTAAATGGCCAGTAGCGTCCGGTAAAAAAATGAAAAAGGTCTGAAACGACTTGAAAAACAGCGATATTAAAAGTGACCAAACCTTTGATATCAGTAACGTTTACAATGAGTTTCAGACCATGCGACAAATTACAACGATTATGGGTGAGTTGCTAAGAATTCTTCCGAGATATGAATTTGAAAAACTCGAAAAGCAGCATCGAAGCAACCATTACACCAAGTATTACACAGGATGGCAGCAATTGGTGACTTTGCTGTTTGCCCAGATTGCTGGTCACGACAGTCTACGAGCGATTCAGACAAGCCTTGGCGTTCATTCTACCAAATGGTATCACCTTGGGCTTGAAGACATCAAGCGAAGCACGTTGTCTGATGCCATGAAAAACCGGCCTTATCAAATTTACGAAGGAACGTGCTTGGGGACGTTGATCCGTAGCCTCAAATACTATGGTGTTGTAGTAAATCAGATACGGTTACTCCACCGGTCAGGATTCCGGTGCAAATTAGCGACAGCAACAATAAGTA
>JAAXUP010000115.1:0-953 GCA_013335935.1 Eubacteriaceae bacterium
CTTGCCACAGCAAAAGCCGAGGGGAAAAATCAGGATGTTCTTTTCAGAGAAGAGTGCCTCAAGGCCAGCCTTCTTGAGAAAGTGTTCGGCACTCCACTCTGGGCCGGAAAAGTCGAGTTCTGGGATGCACCGGCAACCGGTAAAATCGAAGGCAGTCACTTTAAGGATAAAGAGTGGGATGACGATCGGCAATGTTATCTGGTGCGTTCGGTAGCCATCGATCCGGTCACTGGTGCAGCAGAAGCGCACAAGCTCTACACCTTTGAAGTCACTCCCGCCGGATTGAGCTACCAGGTCAACATCGTTGGCCAGTGCGTTGACAATACAGAACTCGGCATGTTGCTTTTTGCCCTTAACGGCTTCAATTCAACAATCTACCCGCTCACTATCGGTGCGATGTCGGGTCGGGGATTTGGGCAGATGAGCTTCAAGCTCGATAAACTTTACGTTCTTGATGACTCGCCCGAAGCAGTTAAGGCATGGGCAGTACAGGCCAATGAGGGCTACCATGCCGGATATTACGGACTGCCTGAAAAACGCTCCGATAAAGAGTCGTTAATCAATACGTTCAAACAGGCATTCTCTGAAGCGATCCAGCAGGAGGAGCCATCATGAGCATTCCACTTCCGTTCCCAAAAGGCGTGACCAGCTTGCTCAAGTGCACATGGACGCTCGAACTGAAAACGCCTCTGGTCATCCGCGCCTCGACGAATGCCTCGATTCATAACAAAAAAGGAGAAGGAGAGTCACAAAAGGGGCGCGCGAGTCAGTATGATTTTCGCTGGGAAGAGCCGACCAATGCTCAAGGCAAAAACTGGTCAGCCATCAGGGATTTCAATTACGAGTTTTACGCCGTCGAAAATGAGGACAGCAGCACCAAAGATGAATTTCCATTCGCGCTCAAAGCTCGATATAGCATTCCCGGCAGCTCGATTCGTGGGGCCTTGCGCCAG
>JAAXUP010000115.1:963-5956 GCA_013335935.1 Eubacteriaceae bacterium
TTGCGACAGTCGCTGATTCATTCGCTTGTAACGGATGGAGAACAACTGTTGTTCAGTTTGCCAAAACGCGAGCAACTGCAACCAGATGAGAGCAAGGAACGAATGGCGGCGGCAAGAAAAGCGGTCGAAGATAAAGGGAATTACTGGCATGACGTACTTTCTCTTTTCGGTATCGCTTACGACCTGAATCCGGGCATTGACGAGCCGCTCATCTGGAGCAGCAGGCTTGAAATAGCTACTGTGGCATTACCAGATGGAGAGGGTGAAGCGGAAGGATTTCGGTACGATGCCAGTGAAGTCAACGCTTGTGCGCCAAGAAATATCGATAAGCATGTCAAAACCCGCTCGCCGCTTGATCGCGTCACGATGGCGGCTAAATCCGGCGGACTGCATTCAGGCATTGAAATGAGCGAAGGTCAGAAGTTTACACTTGAATTCCGGATAGTCAATCCAAGACAAAATGACCTCAAAATCCTGAAACTTTGGAAACGTGACATCGATGCTGGGTTTATCCGTTTCGGAGGGTTGAGCAGTCAGGGGCGGGGAAAAGTCAAAATCGTAAGCGACAGCGACGCATATCAGCTTTACGCGGCTTGCAATACGCCGCTCGGCATGGCAATCGGAGCTCTTGGCAAACCGGAGATCGCTCAGGATTTTGCAGGCATCTGGACAGGCGCTGAACTCGATTTTGCGACGCTTCTCGGTGAAAAAATCATGGATGCTCTTAAACTTGCCTATAAACCATCATGAGCCATAATCCCAATCCGTTCGATTTCGTCCCGTTCGAAAAAAAAGGCCCTTTACTCAAAACGATTGAGGAATGGATGACTTTCGGAGAGCTACGAACCGGCAGCATCACTGTTCAAATGAAAGCCTTGACTCCCGTTCATATCGTCGGTGAGCAGCCGATGAACAGTATGAATATTGACGAGAGTAGATTTTACAAGCGCGGAGACAAGTATTATATCCCTGGCTCTTCGATACGCGGAGTACTGAGAGCCTTCATCGAAGCCGCCTGCAACGGCTGGGCGTCGCAGTTGACGCCATTCTATCAAGAAGAAAAAAAGAAACACACGTATGGGTTTAAGGTGGTTAACAGCGAAACGCCAGTAAATGCTAAAATATCACCATTTTTATCAGATATCTGCTCTATAGATCAAAAGTTCACCGTTCCAGCATCAGCAGAAAAAGGGATCGATATCGCTTCGTTTCTTTTTGGTTATATACCGGGAAAGCCTGACGATAAAGATCAATTTAATACGGCATGGAAAGGGCGAGTGATGATCGATGATGCTGAAGTTGCCGAATCGCAGCTTTCATCCATTAAGGGAAAGAATTTTCATGAAATACCTGATTTGAAAGATTCACTTGCTTTTATGGGCGGGCCTCATCCAAGTGCATCGAGTTGGTGGTATCAATTTCCAAAAGAAATTAGAATAGATAAATATGGCTCATATAAATTTATAGGCTCAGGATTTCGTGGTCGTAAATTTTATTTTCATCAAGACCATAAAAAAAGCCTCCAGGAATATAGGTCTCTTCTGAAATGGGGTTTACTCAACTTTTTTAAAGCCCAATGCTTGGAAAAAGGAAAATTTATCACTTTTAATATTTTTTTTAGCAATACACCTGAACAGCTACTACATCTTCTATTATTTGCTCTTGAGCCGGGTCGGCGAATACGACATAAGATGGGATACGGCAAAGCATACGGCTATGGCTCTGTTGAGTTCTCAATACAAGGGGTTATGTTCCAAAAAAAAGGATTTGATGAAGAACCCATAGTATCCGATCTTGAGGCGATACGGACGAAAATTGCCAAACAATTGTTGCTTTTTGATAGTAAAGATTCTAGCGGTATCGCTCAATTTCTCCATAAACCATGGCTCGATGACTTATCTTTCATTCTCTGGTATGAAGAGTCTTTTAAGAACACCTACACCTATCCTTGCCCAGGAGATGGTGGCTTTAATGTAAGTCAAAAGGATGATGCTAGACAGAAATATAATGGAGATTTAAGAAAGGCTGTGACGTTTACACTAAATAAATACAATTTAAATCAAGATGAGATGGGCGTAATTAAGATATTGCCAAGTCAAGCAAAAAAAATTGCAACAGACCTCATGAAAATCAAGCCTGCGCTTGATTTTGAGGTGTATCAGGAAAACTCAGAGCTTGAAAAAGGTATTAAAGAAATAAGAATGTTCAAGTATTAATAATAATGCACAATGTACAATGCCATAAAACTTATCGAGAAAATTCGGGTTGATGCCGGAATTGGCAAAAAGAAACACTTTAATGCGGCAGACAGAAAAGAAAAATACAGTCACAGAATAAATCTGTCTATAGGCATAATAAGCCTATTGGTAAGCTCAGTATTGTTTTATTCTATCATTCAGGTAAAGTTTGTGTATGGCAATATAATGTCACTTGCTTTAGCATTGCTAATAATGATGTTGAGCTGGGTGCAAATATATTTTAACTGGCAAAAGGAATCATATGAACACAGAAAAATCGCAAATAAATATTTGGACTTATTTAAAGCATGTACAAGAATATTGTCATATATTAACGACAACCTTATAAAAGAAGATGGTATTATAAAAGAAATTGATTATTTGTCTAAGACTATTAGCGAAATCAACAAAGATAGTGACACTCACTCAGCCAATAGCAGTGACTATCAATTAGCAAGAGATGGGTTTGAGATAGGAGAAGAAGAGTATACACCAAAAGAACTATCTTTGTAAAATGTTATAAGGATGTTTGTTTATGTATTTCACTATCAATTTTACTTGAAATTACATAATTACCAATCATCCCATAAACTTTTTTTTCAAAAAGAAGCGACATAACAGGAACCTCACAATCAGAGGCGAAAATATATTTTATATACTCTTGCCAGCCAGCATGTGCATCAAGATATTTGCCATCTATCATATTTGTAATATTTGAAAACACATCAACATCAGTGTCGTCGATACAAAATTTTGCATAGTAGGAGGATATTCTGCCGGATTTGACATAACCTGCAGACCCATCAATGTTATTTTGCATCAAATCAACGATTGCATTAAAGCCAATAACATCAGTTATAATATCTATATCGAGAGGATTTACATCAAGCCCCTGCAATGCGAGATTCATGCTGCCTGTTAAAGCCCACTGAATATTCCTATCATTAAATAGCTTAACCAATAATATTATGACGCCAATTTTCTTGTCATCAATCATCTGTTAAAAAAATATTTTAATTTTTATATGCTTACGACAGCAAGCCTGCTATTCCAGCCATCATTTAACTGCCTACTGTATTTTTCATAAATTTTTTGCTTAATATCGCCAGTACAAGTTAAAATGATATTATACTCAGAGAATATCAACAGCAAAGAGCGCTCATCTAAGAGGCATCCAGAAGAAAGAATGTCGTCGCAAGAGCGCATTTTCTTTGATGCATCTCTATATTTAAAGTATTCACTATAACATCTCCATATAGCAGCGAAAGAAAAAAGCACAACAATAAAATCAAAGTATGAATATCCAAATGTAATTTTTTGGTATGCTGTAAATAATAATCCAATAAAAAATATAATAAATACGCCTCCAAAAGTAATCAGTTTGTCTTCAGCGCACTTTTGAAATAAAAAATGATTCCAATAAGCATTCTCTTGAACCATCAACTTTAATTTCATGCCGCAATCTTCACCCAAAAGATCAACGGCATTATAATATTTATCAATTGAATTATTTTTTTTATTTACATGCAAGCGGATACGACGATTTGCATTGCCAATCAAATCTGACATCCTTCTTTCAAATCCCTCAAGACCGCAAGCTAATATCAGTATTTCTATTCTTGATAATTCGAGCGCAATAGATTTATTCCTAATAATGCAAGCATTAAAATATACGGTAAAAAGCTGGATGACATATACGGTAATATATAGCCACCATAAATGAAAAAATAAGGCACTCAACGAAATCACCACCATTAAAACATCGCTTGTTGTGCACAATTTATTAAAATACTTAGCCTCTGCAAAAAAGGCTTCTCTATATAGTCTTGTTTTGTTAAGCACGATATATCTGTATTAAATAATAAAAATACATTATCGTTAGATTATTATATTATTATTTTGGATGAAAACCATCAGAAAAATAAATTAAATATCTCGATTGGCAAAATAATTTCATAATGTTTAAAGTTATTTTTATTTATAACATTACCGCGATGAGTCGTTCTCGCTCGACATTGCTCGAAACATCGTGTCAGCAATAATCCGCAACTCGCGCACCATGATCCAGAAACGGCTAGCGACTGCGTGGAAAAGCTGAGTTGAACTCAAAGAGCGGTTTGATGAAAACCTTCGCATGATGAGTACCCTGGCTGACCATGCAAAAAGTTGCGAAAGCATGGAGGCGCTTCGCGGATTTGAGGGAAAAGCTGCCGCACATTTATTAACCCTTTTGTAACTATGCGCATAACTCTCACGCTGTCGCACCGCAATCCGTCGATAACGCTGCCGGTTAATAACTCGTATCTGCTATCCTCCCTCATCTACAACATCGTTGACCGAAGCTCAAGCGAGTATGCCGAACGGCTGCATGCTGAAGGGTCCCGGCTGCAGAACAGGGCGTTCAAGCTGTTCACCTTTTCGCCGCTGTACACGGCCAACCGGCGCAAGTGGGAGATGCATGATGATAGAACCATGAGCACGATGGAGCGGCTGCTGCATTTCACCATTTCATCGCCCAAAAGCGAGTTCATCGAGCATCTGGTTGTGGGGCTGCTGCACGAGCCATTTGTTTCTGTAGGAAAAGAGCGGTTCAGGGTGGAGACCGTCCGGCGGCTGGACAATCCTGTACTATCCGGCGATATGCGCTTTATTGCCCTTTCGCCCATTGTTTGTGCGACGAAGCGTGATGCCGACCACTATGCGCAGTATCTTTTTCCCGGCGATGAAGATTTCGAACGGGTGCTGTTCGATAATCT
>JAAXUP010000220.1 GCA_013335935.1 Eubacteriaceae bacterium
TAGAAAATTTCCAAACAGAAGCAGGTAAGCTATCGAAAAAGTACGGTCTTGATCTGATCGGCTTTACAGATGCAGAAGCTAAGACCTTTTTCAAGGACATCTATAGAGAGAGAGCTGAAGCGGGACGCCTTTGCGGCATTGATAAAACGGATTTCCTAGTCAGACTCAGGCCTCACGGGGTCTGGGAGGAGTGCAGAGGGATCCTTGGTGCAGCGCTCTCTTACTATAAAGAAGACTGCTGCGCCAGAGGGACAGGTAACGGCAGATTTTCAAGGGTTGCAAGAGGCACTGATTATCACAAGGTCCTCAAGGGGAAAATGGAATTAGTGATGCAGGAGCTGTCCATAAGTTTTCCAGAACTTGAATACAAAGTTTTTGTGGATACCGGAGACCTGAGCGACAGGGTCATTGCCTACGAATGCGGACTGGGGTTTTATGGAAAGAATAATTTCATCATCCATCCCAAGCAGGGAAGCTATATATTTTTGGGCCATATCCTGGTAAATATTCCTTTGGAGAAAAGCGCCAGGCCTCTTGCTGAAAGCTGCGGAGACTGCAGCCTCTGTATATCGGCTTGCCCAACGGGAGCCTTGATTGGAAATAAAAAACTTGATGCAAACAGGTGTATTTCCTACCTGACCCAAAAGAAAGGAATCCTCACTAGGTGGGAAAGAAAGGCCATAGGGGTGCATATTTACGGCTGTGATATTTGCCAGGAGGTCTGTCCCTGGAACAAAGCCCTGGAGGAAACTCTGGAGACGGCTTTCGATTACAGCTGCGAGACAGCCTTTCCGGACCTGGAGGCCATTTTGGGAATGGGAAATCGGGATTTCAAAGAACAATACGGAGGCACCTCAGCCGCCTGGAGAGGGAGAAATACCCTTCAGCGAAATGCGGTCATCGTTCTGGGAAATTTAAAGCTTGAAAAATATTTCAATTTACTGTTACAATGTTTAGAGGATACCAGGAAAGAAATAAGGATGCATGCCATGTTTTCACTTCTTGAATACGGTGAAAAGGGAAAAGCGCTGGTGGCAACAGCCCTTGAAAAGGAAGATGAAGCATTTATTAAAGGATTCGGCTGCCACAGGGAATAGATTAGGGGTATAAAATGAATAGGATTATTGTAGAAACCATGATGGGACAAAATCGGATAGCAGTGACTGAAGAAGGGCAGCTGACGAATTTTTTTATCGATAGAGAGACCGACTGGAATAACTACGGAGATATTTATCTGGGAAGGGTAGAGCAGATAAAGCCTGGCATGCAGATCGCTTTTGTGAAAATAGGCAGTGAGAAAAATGCATTGCTCCACCTGTCTGATATTTATCCTAATGAGAAGGAGCTGCCTATCGACAAGGTCATCAAAAGAGGGCAGGATATCGTTGTCCAGGTTAAAAAAGAAGCGGTAGGTGAAAAGGGTGCCAGACTCACCACCAAGTATTGGATATCGGGGCACTTTATCGTCCTGCTTCCCACAGAAGAAAAGGTCTATATATCAAAAAAGATCAAAGCTAAAAGTGAAATAAAAAGACTCAAGGATTACGTTGAAGAAATCAAACCTGTGGATGTGGGTGTGATCATACGGACCGAATCGGAGGGTGCCAGCTTCGAAAGCATCGAGAAGGAGCTTCTCTACCTGATTGACAAATGGAGGCGAATAAATGGCACCATTCACACTGCGCCCAAACTTTTATTTAAGGATAATGGACTGGTAATTAATTCCATCCGAGATTTCTATACCAACAGGACGGACGAGGTCATCGTTAACAGCCTGGGATTTCAGGAGGAGATCACAGACTATTTCAACAACTATTTCCCGGAAGACCTTGAAAAAGTAAAACTGGTCCGAAAATTAAACCTGCTGGAGGATATGGGGATCGAAAAACAGATCGAACAACTCTATGCACGCAAGCTATGGCTGAAAAGCGGAGGGTACATCATTATCGACCACACAGAAGCCTTCACCGTCATCGATGTGAACAGCGGGAAATTTACAGGGACCAAAAATCCGGAAGAGACCATCCTTAAGATCAATTTGGAAGCCACTGAAGTCATCGCCGATCAGATGAGGCTTCGAAATATCAGTGGGATCATCCTTATCGATTATATCAATATACAAAAGGACAGAGAAAAAGACATCATCATGAAAAAGTGGAAAGAAATGGCCCTTAAAGATAAGGTGCGGTTTAAGGTGTTTGGATTTACTGAACTCAGCATCATGCAGATCACTCGGAAACAGGAAG
>JAAXUP010000116.1 GCA_013335935.1 Eubacteriaceae bacterium
TCCATTTCAAGGATTTCCTTGAAATGGACTAATTGGCTGGGCATCAGCCTTTTAGATGAAAAATATCAAATATATCTTGATTTTGCTAAAAATTGTTAGTATGATAATTATGTTAAGGATAATTATCGTACTAACTATTTTTATTGCGTGAAATCAGGATTAATAGTATAATGCAGAATCAATATATCGAAAAAAGCTTATGTCTCGAGAAATTCGATTTTCAATACCTTCAGCTTTTCTTATGATCACATTCACCGGCACATTACGGAAATATCTTAAGGAAATTTGCCGGTTCAGATTATTGATTCTGAATAAGTTACAGTACTTTTTAGCAAATAATCATGTTTGACTTCGAGTTGGGCTTTGTTTTTAGGCTAACCACCTAACGACCTAACGACCTAACCACCTCGTATCACCAACAAAAAGGAGAAAATAATGGATAATGCAAAACAATTAGGCGAGGTCAAGGTATCGACCTTGCTGTTGAAATTTTCAGTACCAGCCATCATAGGAATGATGGTCAATGCCACATACAATCTGGTTGACAGGATCTTCATCGGAAACGGAGTAGGCTCTTTGGGAATTGCAGCCACAACCGTTGGTTTTCCGATTATGCTTATCACAATGGCCTTCTCAATGCTTATCGGTTTTGGAGCAAACTCTATCCTGTCCATCAGGCTTGGAGAGCAGAAAAGGGATGAGGCTGAACAGATCCTTGGCAATGCAGTAGCTCTTCTATTCGGCGTTGGCATGCTGATCACCATACCGGGGCTTATTTTTCTGGAGCCCTTGCTTCGTGCTTTTGGAGCCAGCGACGCTGTCCTTCCTTATGCCAAGGACTATATGAGCATAATCATAATGGGTACGACTTTCCAGGCAGTAGGCTTTGGCATGAACAACTTCATAAGGGCTGAAGGCAACCCGAAAATGGCCATGAACACCATGCTGATCGGAGCCGTACTTAATACAATATTATGTCCCATAGCGATTTTCGTCTTGGGCTGGGGAATAAGAGGGGCTGGTATTGCAACAATATTTTCCCAGTTTGTTTCCATGATGTGGGTCCTCTATTACTTTTTTGGAGGAAAGAGTCTTTTGAAAGTGCATGCAAAGAATCTTAAACTTCATATGAACACAGTGAAAATGATCCTAACTTTAGGATTTGCGCCTTTTGCAATGCAAATAGCCGCCAGTTTCCAGTCTATGGTATTGAACCAGGGGCTGAAAGAGTACGGAGGAGATGTGGCGATTTCGGCAATGGGCGTTACCATGAGCATCATCACCATGATCCTCATGCCGATTTTCGGGATCAATCAGGGCGTACAGCCCATCATTGGGTACAATTACGGAGCAAGAAAATATGACAGGGTAAAAGAGGCATTGAAGACGGGAATCTTGGCTGCCACTGCCATTTGTGTTTTGGGTTTTGTAATAACAAGATTATTTCCGGAACAGCTGGTTTCCATATTTAACAGCAGTGATAAGGAACTCGTTAAACTAGGCGTACTTACCATGAATATAAGTTTTCTTTTTGTCCCCATCATAGGGTTTCAAATCGTTGGTTCAAGTTATTTCCAGGCGGTAGGCAAACCAAAACATGCAACTTTTCTGAGTCTGTCAAGACAGGTGTTAATATTGATTCCCCTCCTTTTGATTTTGCCGAAATTTTTCGGTTTTCAGGGGGTAGTAGGATCCATGCCGGTTTCAGATATCCTGGCATCCATTGTGACAGCTATATTTTTATATTATGAAATAAGACATCTGGACGATTCCCATACAAAATCACTTGATCCTAAAAAATCACGTGATCCTGAAAGCGATGAAGTCATGAGGCGGATCATGGAAAGCGAAATTTGAAAAAGAGAACAGTTAATAGTTAATAGAGAATAGTTTGCGAGGCAATTTGCTGTGAGAATCCAGCAAATTGCTTTTTTTGTAGGGGCGAACATTGTTCGCCCGAAAAATAAAAAGCTTTTAGCACAATTTTGTGCTAAAAGCTCCACTATCTATTCTCTGTTCTCTATTCTCTGCTTTTACTATTCTCTATTCAAGATCCAGCTGTTTCCATCTGCGACGGACTGGTAGGCCATCTCGATGATCTTCTGAGATTTGGAGGCTTCTGTAAAATCGGGAGTTTCCTTGTATACGATCCTGCCGGCATCAACATTATTCAGGAAATTTTTCAGTGATGCAAGATGCGCATTCACCGCCCAGCCCAAATCGAATTTATTGCTTGGGTAAATGGTTTTATGATATTTGGCGAAATCCGATATCCTTTCAAATTTTCCTTTTTCAAGAAGGCCCTTCTCATGGCTGTAGATCGAAGGATTATCCACATCGTCCGAAGTGATTTTTAAACTTCCCTTGGTGCCGAAGATTTCGATGATCGTATCTTCCTTAAGATCCGCAGTGATCCTTGAAACCTCCAGCGTTCCTTTGGCCCCACTTTTCATGTTCAGATGAAGCATAGCCCATTCATCCACTTCAGATGGAACTTTCTCGGTTTTTTTAGAATCCTTGAATCTTTCCTTGAAGTGGATATTTGTCTGAGCCATCAGGGAATCCACCTCTCCCAGGATAAACCGGAGGGAATCCGCCATGTGGATACCCAGGTCAACAAGAGCTCCACCGCCTGATTTTTCGTGGCTGAGTCTCCAGGACATGGGTCTTGAAGCGTCCAGGTAACCGCTGTGATAAAGGACGAATCTGAAATGAAGAACTTCTCCGATTGCCCCGACGGCGATATGGTCCTTTGCAATGACGATGGCAGGAAGAAATCGGTACATCAGCGCGCTCTGGTTGACTAGCCCTGAAGCTTCAGCCAGTCTGGCAAGTTCCTGGGCTTCGTGAAGATCCTTTGCCACAGGTTTCTCCATATAGATATGTTTCCCGGCTTCAATGATACTTTTACCCTGCTGGAAATGCAGAAAATTCGGGGTACACACGTCGATGGCGGCAATAGAGCTGTCTTTTAAAAGCTCGGACAGATCAGATACGGTATTGTCAAAGACAGGGTACTCAATGTCCTTCTGGCTTGTGGCAACCGCCGTGTAATCAGGGGAGTAAGGCATATCCTCAAACATGATTTTCATGGCGTTCATGGCAATCATGTGAATTTTTGCGATCCCTCCATAGCCTACGATTCCTAAATTGATTTTCTTCATGATAAAATCCTCCTTTAATAGTCGCTAGACATAAAATATTAGCATATACACGTATATTGTGGTTCATTATTCTAATTTCAATTTACAATTTACAATGTACGATTTACAATTTCGGTTGTTTTTAGAAATCTATTAGAAATCATCTATGTTAGAAGATTTCTAAAAACTCTTTTAATAAAAACATTTTAGAAAAATATTTTTCTTCGAGACCATCTGAATAATGTTTTCTAAAATGAACATCCATTGTACATTGTACATTATACATTCTACAGAATATTCACCTTCAGCTTCTTCAAATGTGCTGCGATGTTTTTGGCTGGGGGTTCTTCGGTTATGATGGTATTGATGTCAGTCAGGTCTGCAAATTTATAGATTCCTTCATAAAAGAACTTACGGTTTTCCATCACCAGGTATACATCTCTGCCGCAGCGGATGAATTCCCTTTTGGTGTTGCCATCCTCCACATTGAAGGTGGTGAGGGTTCCAGTATCCAGGTCGATACCGCAGCTGCCGATAAAAGCCTTCTGGACGTTGTACTTCTTGATGGAGTCAATGGTCTCACTGCCTACAAAACCTCCGGCTTCATGAAAATACATTCCCCCTGGAGAAATGAGGGTGGTGCTTTTACTCTTTGACAGGATATAGAGGATGTCGATGCTGTTTGAAATCACCGTGATTTCCAGCCTTGAATCCCGAATCATTTCAGCCAGGAGCATATTTATGGAGGAAATATCAAGAAGCACAGTCTCCTGTGGCTTCAAAAGGGAAAAGGCTTTTTCAGCGATTTTCTTTTTTGCAGGGAGTGCATTTTCGGTGGTCCTTTCATTGACGGCCGAGAAACTCACCAGCTGTTTTTTCAGCATAGCTCCTCCGTAGGTGCGCTGAATGATGCCCTGTTTTTCAAGGATTTTCAGATCCTTTCTTATGGCATCTTCAGACACGCCGAACTTTTCACTCAAATCCTTTACAAATACCTTCCCATGAAGGCTGATCATCTGGTAAATATTATCAAGTCTTTCCTGTGCAAACATAAAATCCTCCTTTTTGGGTATAAATACATTATAACGTAAAGTCAGTGAGAATAAAAGGCAAAACAAGAATAAATATTGACAAATAATAGCGAACGGGATAAAATAAGACCAAATAATAAAAATAATTTTAGAGGTGAATCACTATGTCTTCCGTTAGTAAAAGAATCCAAACACTCAAAGACAGACTGTTCGATACAAAAAGGGAACTATCCTTGGAAAGAGCAAGACTTTACACCGAAAGTTACAAGGAGAGCGAAGGCAAACCTACCATAATAAGAAGAGCCCTGGCTACAAAACATATCATGGAGAATGTTGAAATAGCCATCAACGAAAATGAACTCATTGTAGCAGACAGGACCGTCAAGCCCAGATCGGGCATCGCTTCACCGGAGATGAGTCCTTACTGGATCATGGACGAGATCGACACCCTGGAAACCAGGCCGCAGGATAAATTTGTCGTCCTGCCGGAAGACAGAAAGTTTTTTGTTGAGGAGCTTAACCCTTATTGGGAGAAAAAAGCTCTGAAAGATTATGTTAATGAACGAATGACAGATATCGTAAAAAAGAGCATTAAAGAGGGCATCGTGATCATCAACCAGACCGACAAGGGGCAGGGACATATTATCCCTTCCTACGATAAACTTCTTAATCAAGGCCTCGATTACATGATTAATGAGGTGGATGAGAAGATCCTCTCCGGGAAGGATAATGATTTTTACGAAGCAGCCCGAATTACCCTTAACGCCACAAAAGACTTTATCCTAAGATATGCCAAGCTTGCAGAGGAGTTGGCAGGAAAAGAAAATGATGAAAAGCGGAAAGCCGAGCTTGAGGAAATCGCACGGATTTCTTACAAGGTTGCAGGACAAAAACCGGAAGGCTTCTACGAAGCCCTTCAGCTTTTCTGGTATGTCAATATCGCCCTTCAGCTGGAGTCCAACGCAAGTTCCATTTCGCCGGGAAGGTTCGACCAGTATATTCTTCCCTTCTATCTGGATTCTAAAGCGAAAGGTGTGGATCTGGAATTCTCAAAAGAGCTTTTAAGATGCCTGTGGCTTAAAATGAACGATGTGGTTCTATTGAGAAGTGAGGAAAGCGCAAAATACTTTGCAGGCTTCCCTTCAGGCTATACCATCATCCTTGGGGGAGTGGATCCAAAAGGCAGAGATGCTACAAACGAACTTTCTTATTTGATCCTGGATACCTTTGCCGATATCAGGCTTCCCCAGCCAAACCTGGGAATAAGGATCCATGAAAAAGCCCCTGCGGAGTTCCTGATCAAAACAGCTGAAACCATCAGACTGGGTACCGGGATCCCACAGGTGTTCAATGATGAGGTCATCATTCCAGGCTATATGAACAGAGGAGTCTCCCTGGAGGATTCCAGAGACTATTCAGTGGTTGGCTGTGTGGAGCTTTCCATCCCTGGAAAGACCTATGGACTTCATGATATCGCTATGTTCAATCTATTAAAAGTACTGGAAGTAACCCTGGAAAACCATCTGGAGGAAATTGATACCTTCGATAAATTGATGGAGGAGGTTAAAAAAACCATTGACCAATATGTGATCTACATGGTGGAGGGCTCGAATATCACCGATGAAGCCCACAAGGAATTTGCCCCTATCCCTCTTCTATCCTGTTTTATCGAGGACTGTGTGGAAAAAGGCAAGGATGTGACTGCCGGAGGAGCAATCTATAACTTCTCAGGAG
>JAAXUP010000221.1 GCA_013335935.1 Eubacteriaceae bacterium
TAATGGAGAATATGGATTCTGTTCATGGTATTTGCCAAAGTAGAGACCTGATATTAGTCTTACCTGATTTTCAGAATCAAAATTGTTCTCACAGCTATTCAGAATGATTGGGGCAGTAAATAATTAAGCAGCCGAATATGGCTGCTTTTATCTATTCCGTAAGAAAGTATTTCCTGACTTTAGGAGAAACATGGCAAAAAATCGCTGAAACGGTTGGTAACAACAATCATTTCAGCGATTTTAATTTGTCCTGTTTTTTAAATTTATTGTCAAATCCAGCTTGGTACTAGCCCGAAACTTTGTCAATGTCATATTACTTTTGAGTGCCGACAAATCCAGAATTTCAGCCAAGTCGAGGTATTTTTGGGAAACACGTGTTGGTGTAACGATATTGCTTGGATATTCTCCCTGAACAAGTACCAAAGGTTCATGGATTGCTTCCATGATACGAGCTGCTGATACACTTTTTTGTTGTTTTTCTTCCAAAAGATATTGGAAATAGCGAAGTATGCACAAAGAGATAAAGCACATTGCAAAATGTCCCTTGATGTGTTCATCATTCCATACAAAAACCGGACGTGCCCGAAGATCTGTTTTTAATATTCGAAAACTTTCTTCGATCTTCCATAGTCCACCGTAGATGCTGGAAACTTGTTCTGTATTCAAATTAAGATTATTGGTTATCACCGCATAGTAGCCATCATAACGGGCTGCTTCCTCAATTTTTGTTTCATCCAACTGCCAGTTACTAGAGTCAAGTTCCATCTGTAAGTATTGATTGCAACCACGTTTTATGGCAGCTTTCAGTTGGTATGGTTTGTCAAGACGCTTTCTCAATTTTTCCAATATCCGTTCACGGTCAGATCTGTCTTTAGCGGCGCGCTTAGCAGACCAGGTTAGGTGTATTTTTACCGGGATCGTCTCGGAGTTGTACTTTTTTGGCCGACCGCGTTTCTTGGCTGTACTGTTCTTCTGTGAAACAATTGGAATTTTAACATCAAGTGACTGCTCAACAACCTTTGAACGAAAAAAGATTTCGCCTGTTTTAGGATCGAGCATATCCTGCCAGCCTTCATTTTGCCATACAAGTTCCTTAAAAGCTTCCGGAGAACGTTTTAGTGTGTAGCTAATGACAAAGTCGTGCCCGCCTTTACAGAGATATTCCAGGTTACTGCCACTGTTTAGCCCTCTGTCTGCAACTACTGTAATCTTATCCAAACAATACAGAGTCTTGAGTTTTTCAACTGAGCGGGTCAGGGTACTCTGATCCATTGTATTGCCGGGAAACAACTCGTAAGTTATGGGTATTCCGTTATTGTCAAGCAATAAGCCCATAACGACCTGCACTTCGTTATTTTTGTTATCCTTTGAAAAACCGAACATGCGTAATTCACCCCAACGCGTGCTTTCAAAAGCATACGTCGTAACATCATAGTAGGCCTCCGGTCCCTTACGATTAGTTTTCTTAGCAAAAAAATCAGCCAAATGCTGAATAACAGCTTCTTTTTGCTCCGAGAGGACATCTAGTACATCATAAAGGACATCAATCCCCAGAGGTGTAATGCCGGCATAAGAGTTCTGATCCGAAGCACAGGCATAAATACTCGAAGGATCTGCACAACGATGTGCCACCAGATAAAATAACGCTTGGGCAACAGTTTCGGCATTGCGTTTACCGCAATTGTGAAGGAAAAAATCGTTCAATTTCATCCTACCCCATAGATGTTTAACAAGCGCATGACCAAATCGAAAAGAAGGTGCAACATCATCGGGAGAATTGACATCTACAACGGGAACAGTAATTGTCATAGAAGCGTACGATTCTTTTTTGGTCTTTGTTAACTCCGCGGCCTCAGCCTTCAGCTTAGCAATGATATCCGGATCTTGAGCAAGCATGCACTCGTAGTTGCCTAAGGTCTTAACAACATGAGTTTTCTTTTTATTGGTACCAGGGATACGTGTATCTTCTCTGAATTGGATAACACGAGCTTTGCCTGAACCGGTTATAGCAACATACATATAGTCCTCCTCCAGGAAAGAGTCATTAACAAAATAATTATACCATTAATGGCTAAAAAACGGAAGATAAAAACAGGACATAATAGGACATATAATCGATTAGTTTCAGGGTATAAAAATACCCTGAAAACCTTTTGAATAAAGTACTTTCAGGGTTTGTTGTTCATTTTTTATATCAAATAACTCCTAAAGTCAGGAGAAACTTCGC
>JAAXUP010000222.1 GCA_013335935.1 Eubacteriaceae bacterium
GGCCTCCAAAAATTAATAAGAGAGGGTTATGATCTTTTAAATTTGATTACTTTTTATACTACCGCCGGTACGGAACTGCGGGCCTGGACAATTCCCCGCGGTACAAAAGCTCCGGCAGCAGCGGGGAAAATACATGGGGATATGGAACGAGGTTTTATCAGAGCAGAGACTATTCATTATGATGAATTTATTAAAATAGGAAGTATGGTGAAGGCGAAAGATCAAGGCCTCATTCGCTCGGAAGGAAAAGATTACACTCTGGTGGATGGTGATATTGCCTTTTTTCGTTTCAATGTGTAACTATTTGAAGGAATTTGGCGTGTTTTTGACAAAATAAAAGTGGATGGTTAAAGGAGGGAAAGCAAACCATCCACCTCTATGTAAACTGAAAGGGATCATATATGCAATGGCCCTCTCAGATTATCTGCAAAGGGGGTCGGTGGATGGCAAAGGAGGGAATGGAAACCACCCACCGATTTTATGAGAAAAATTTTTCCTACGCCGGCAAATCTAATCTTCGTGAGTAAAAAAGTCAGGAAGAAAAAATGCTTTACTCTGGTCTTGTGTATCTTCTCCTTTTTCCTGTTTTTTGTGTTTTACTGATGATATTTTTTTTTCAATATTATTATTCTTCGTTATAAAAAAATTGTACTCGAAACCATATTCATCATTACTTAATTCTGTATCTGTATCAGAAAAGGTATCTTCCTGTTTTTTTTTAATGTTGCCTCTGCGTCCTTTTTCCTCCTTTTTCATGAACCATAAAGCCGCTATTGAGTATCAAATTTAAGAGACCTCTGAGATCTACCTTTCATATTTGCTCTATCGGCTATTATTCCTAAAGGTCTCTTACGTTCTCAAGAGGTCTCTTATTAAATCTGTCGTTATCATGTGCAAGATTATTGCCACTTTAAAATTTAATTTCACACTTTCTCTACAAACAACTCCTGTTCCTAAAATATTGTTGCCAAAACAATAAGTTATAAAATCTATTTTATCATCATAGAACGATATACGAAGTAAAAGGCAGGGGATTTCGCAGGCTTCTGAAAAATAGTTAGTGCGATATTCGCACAGGGGGAGAACCCTGTACCTTAGCAACACCGCGCTATACGCTGATTCGTAACTATGTGCAATATCTGCACGTGCCGTGCTCTATCTGCACACTCTCTTGATAAAGAATCAGTTAATATGCTTGCCGATTTTTTTTTGTTCCCGAATAAATTTATATCGTGATATGCTCAGTTGCTTCGCCGCCACAGTTTTATTGCCACCGCTTATTTCAAGCGCGTTTTCGAGTATTTTTTCCTTGATATCGTTCATGATTTTTTGAGTTACCGACGTGTAGTTGATTTCACCGGAAATCAAAGGCGGGAGAAATTTTTCAATGTCAACGCTAAAGAATTTTTGAGTATTAATCACTTTTATCTCTGCAGGCAGATCCTCCGGCATAATCGTTGTCCCGATTCGCTGCAAGATCATTACCCGCTCGATAATATTTTTCAATTCCCGCACATTCCCGGGCCAGGAATAGTTTTTCAAAATATGTTCGGCTTCCTTGCTGAAACCTTTTACTTTTTTCCCGAATTTCTTATTGAACTCTTCTATATAATATCGCGCCAAGAGAAGAATATCGTCAGACCGATCCCGAAGCGGTGGTATCGTAATAGGAACAACCCTAATCCTGTAAAAAAGATCCTCCCGGAAAGAACCTTCGCTAACCATTTTCGCGAGATCCTGATTTGTAGAAAAAATGAACCTCACATCAATGGGGATATTATCTGTGCCTCCTAATCGCCTGACATAACCATTTTCCAGCATTCTGAGGAATTTTACCTGCAACTGGATACTCATATCGCCCACTTCATCTAACAGTAACGAACCACCGTTCGCATATTCCAGAAGTCCTATTTTCCTTTTTCGCGCGTCGGTGAATGCTCCTGCTTCATAGCCGAACAGTTCACTTTCCAAAAGCGTTCCGGGAATCGCGGCACAATTCACATCAACAAAAGGCTTTGAATTCCTGTTGCTCTGTCTATGAATTGCACGCGCGATCAATTCCTTGCCGGTGCCGCTCTCACCCTGAATTAATATATTAGTATTGTGAAATGCGACTTCCTCGATCACATGGAAGATGCCAATCATCTTTTTCGACTTGCCAATAATATCATGAAATCCCAAAAGAATATCTTCTCTCTCCTTGAGTTTTTCAACCTCGGTTTTAAGA
>JAAXUP010000117.1 GCA_013335935.1 Eubacteriaceae bacterium
TACCGATAAAGTAATTGAATGTTTTCAGAATCCAAAAAATGTAGGTGAAATCGAGAATGCCGACGGAGTTGGCGAAGTTGGCAGCCCGGCCTGCGGAGATATTATGAAGATGTACCTGAAAATCGAGAATGACATCATCGTAGATGTCAAATTCAAAACCTTTGGATGCGGCGCTGCAGTAGCGACAAGCAGCAAAGCAACGGAGATGATCCTGGGTAAAACCCTTGAAGAAGCTGAGAAGCTTACCAATTCAATGGTCATCGATGAACTGGGAGGACTACCACAGGAAAAAGTACACTGTTCAGTCCTTGCAGAGCAAGCCATTAAATCGGCTATCCTGGATTATAAAAGCAAGAGTAAATAATCTCAGTAATTGATCAAAATGCAAAAAAAGCTGTTGAACCGAGTGGAAACTCAGTTCAGCAGCTTTTTAAACCTGAAATTTTTAGGATGAATGGTCTACTCCCAGCATTACTGAGGAGGCTTTAACGATGGCGTATACTTCCTTGCCAACCTTAAGATCCAGATCCTTTACGGAATCCATGGTAATGGAGGAAGTGATTTTATTACCCCCGCCTATATCGACAACTACCTTCGCTGTAACAACGCCTTCTTTGATTTCTACAATGGTGCCCTTGATTTGATTTCTTGCACTAAGTTTCATGAATACCATTCCTTTCTTAAATATCTAAATTATAGATACCCAAATGTAAATTAACCAATCGAATAACCATCCAATCTAATCAGACGGTACCTTTTTTCGCTATATTATGTTAGAATAAAAGAGAAAACGATTAAAAAATACTTACAATGAGTATAAGGAGATTACTTTGAATATATCAAAAAAACAGTACGCCTTGATTTTGGACATCCTATTCCTGGCCATTGCTGCAATAGCATTATTTCTTATTAGAAATAACATCATGAACATTATTACTCCATTTCTTATGGCACTGGTTGTGGCATATCTTTTACATCCTCTGGTCAACTTGCTTGAAAAAAAAGGAATGAAGAGGATTTTTGCGATCCTTCTGGTATTTCTTATAATTCTCCTGGTCATTATCGTGATTTTTATGACCTTTATCCCTGGTTTGGTCAATGATATCTCTGCTCTGATCCAGGATATCCCGAATATTTTTGATAATGTGATGGTTTTCATTGAAGACTTGAAAAGCGGAGATATCACCTTTATACCGGACAGTCTCTATGATTTTCTGAACATTGAAAACGAACTGAATAAACTTTCGGATCTGTTGAAAACACTTTTGTCCAGTTTTTCTTCTGCCCTCCTCGCTTCGACGGTACAGCTCCTGAATATTATTATGGCACCGATTCTGGCATTCTACTATTTGAAGGACAAGGATCTGTTCATAAAGTCCTTTCTTAGTCCGTTTAATGATCACCAGAAAGTTAAAATAAAAGAGGCTGCAAGAGATGTGGATGCTGTTTTTGGCGGTTTCATACGGGGACAGCTGATCGTAGCAACTTTTGTAGGTGTGATGACGGGAGTAGGCTGCAAGCTGATCGGGTTACCCTACGCGCTGGTCATTGGTTTAGTGGCAGGGGTCACCAATATTATTCCTTTTTTCGGTCCATGGCTTGGAGGGATCATGCCGGTGACGCTGGCTGTTATGGATGAGCCAATCACAATTTTCTGGACAGTAGTGGTTATTTTTATTGTGCAGCAGATCGAATCCAACTTCCTTTCACCGAATATCATGGCACGCAGCGTAGGGCTTCATCCCCTTACCGTAATTTTTTCCATCCTGCTTTTTGGGAATGTTTTCGGTATCCCCGGGATGATCCTGGGTGTTCCCATTACAGGGACTCTGAAGGTTTTAGTGAAATACATTATGGAATTCCGAGAGAGCATCAAACGTCCTAAAATCGAATTGGAACCGGAAATCGAATCATTGACAAAAATAGAATGATTTAATATAATCGATAGTGGCAATAATTTAATACTTAATACCATGACGGAAACATGTGATATAGACCCGGTTATACAGAGAGAAAATCCACGGCTGAGAGATTTTTTAAACAGTTCATATCATGCTATTCCTGAGTACAGATAAAAGTCTGCGTCTGGCAACGTTATGCCATTGAGAGAATCCCAAAGATTAATTAGGGTGGTACCGCGGAATACTTCCGTCCCTTGTGTTTACACAAGAGGCGGATTTTTTGATTGTAATGCAAAAACGTTGAAGTGTTGAAGTGCTAAAAATGTTGAAGTGCTGAAGTGCTTTTAGTAGGGAACGCATTTCATGCGTTCCGCATTGAAGTTGAAGCTTTCAAGAAAACCATAACATGAAAATTGCTCGAAAAATATAATAATTTAAGCATTTAAGCATTTAAGCATTTAAGCATTTAAGCATTTAAGCATTTAAGCATTTAAGCATTTAAGCTATCAGCTTACATCTAGCAGTTGCCTGCTTATGAAAAACGGAGGAATTATAAATGAAAAACCTTGGACTAAACGAAATACGAGAAATGTATTTAAGCTTTTTTGAAAGCAAAGAGCACCTGAGAAGAAAGAGTGCTTCCCTTGTGCCCATTAACGACAAAAGCCTGCTTCTGGTAAATTCCGGGATGGCGCCACTGAAGCCTTACTTTACGGGAGATGAAATCCCCCCGAGCAAGCGAATGACCTCCTGCCAGAAATGCATCAGAACCCCTGACATTGAAAATGTAGGAAAAACCGCCCGTCACGGCACTTTTTTCGAGATGCTGGGAAACTTCTCTTTCGGAGACTATTTCAAGGAAGAGGCAATTGAATGGGCTTGGGAGTTTGTTACCCAGGTAATGGAGATCCCAGAAGAGCTGCTTTATGCATCAATCTATGAAAATGACGATGAAGCCTATGAAATCTGGAATAAAAAAATCGGCCTCAAACCTGACAGGATCGTAAGGCTGGGGAAGAAAGACAACTTCTGGGAGCACGGTTTGGGACCCTGCGGACCATGCTCGGAGATTTATTTTGACAGAGGGCCGAAGCATGGTTGCGGAGATGTGAACTGCGCGGTAGGCTGCGAATGCGACAGATATATCGAATTCTGGAATCTGGTATTCACCCAGTTCAACAAAGATGAGGCAGGGGTCTATCATCCCCTGGAGAACCCTAACATCGATACAGGGATGGGACTTGAGAGAATGGCCACAATCATGCAGGGTGTGAACTCGATTTTTGAGGTAGACACCATCAAGCACGTTCTGGATACTATCTGCTCCCTGGCCGGCATACAATACGGAAACGACTCTAAATTGGATATCTCCGTAAGGGTAATCACCGACCATATACGAAGTGTTACCTTTATGGTAGGGGATGGAGTCCTTCCGGGGAATGAAGGCCGAGGCTACGTTCTGAGAAGGCTTTTAAGAAGGGCTGCCCGTCACGGCAAGATCCTTGGGATAAAAGGAACCTTCCTCAACGGACTTTCCAGAGAAGTTGGAAAAGTATCAGGTCAGGCTTATCCTGAACTGGTAGAAAAGATGGATTATATCGCAAAAGTAATTAAAATTGAAGAAGATAAATTCCAGGAAACCATCGATCAGGGATTGAACATGCTGGAAGAAGAAGTGAAGTCCATGAGATCAAGAGGAGAAGCCACGCTTCCAGGGGAAGTGGCCTTTAAGCTATATGATACTTTTGGTTTCCCCTTGGATCTGACAAAGGATATCCTTGAAGAAGAGGAACTCTCCGTTGATGAAGCTATCTTCAATGAAGAAATGAAAAAACAGAAGGACAGGGCAAGGAAGGCAAGACACGATAAGCATATCGGCGCCTGGGGAGAAGATCCTTTTGAATTCCTGGGAATGGATTCATTAACGGAATTTTTGGGCTATGATACTTTAAATAACGAAGGAACTGTGCTGGGAATTGTAAGCGGACCGGAAGCTGCTGATGCGGCATCCAAAGGCGAGAAAATCCTTCTGGTCCTAGATCAGACGCCTTTTTACGCAGAGAGCGGCGGCCAGGTAGGAGATATCGGCATCATGTACAATGACAACTGCAGACTTCAGATCACGGACGTGAAAAAAGGAAGCCTGGGCAGACATATACACCATGGGAAAGTTCTGGAAGGAACGATTTCCACAGGAGAGAAGCTTCACTGCCAGGTGGATGAAATCAACAGGATGGCTATCGCCAGAAACCACACAAGCACCCATCTACTCCATAAGGCTCTTAAGGAAGTCCTGGGTTTCCATGTGGAACAGGCAGGCTCCCTCGTTGATCCATACAAACTCAGATTCGATTTCAACCACTTCGAGAAGCTGACAGAGGAAGAACTCGCTGAGGTCGAAATGAAGATCAATGCCGTGATTCAAAGATCTCTTGAAGTCGAAAAATTTGAAACAGGAATCGATGAAGCCCAGAAAATGGGAGCCACCGCTCTTTTCGGGGAAAAATACGGCGACAGAGTAAGAGTCGTAAAAATTAAAGATTACTCCATGGAGCTTTGCGGGGGAACCCATATCAATAATATCAGCCAGATCGGACTTTTCAAGGTCCTTTCAGAAGCTGGAATCGCATCAGGGGTAAGACGTATCGAGGCAGTTACCGGAATAAACACGCTTAAATATGTAAACCGTCTTGAAAATACCTTGAAAGAGGTCACACAAGCTCTGAAAACAACACCTGACAATCTGACACAGCGTATCGAGGATATTCATGCTGCAAATAAAAATCTTGAAAAAGAGCTTGCCCAGCTTAAAAATCAGCTGAACAAGAATGCCGCCGGAGAAATCCTGGATAAGGTCGTGGAAATCAACGGCGTTAAAGTGCTGGCTGTGAAGCTTGGAGGCTATGAAGCTGACGACCTTCGTAACTTGGCCGACGGACTTCGGGACAAACTGGTTTCAGGGGCCATAGTGCTTGCTTCCGACAAGGACGGTAAGGTGAATATCATCGCCATGGGAACGAAAGACGTTGTGGCAAAAGGCTTCCATGCTGGAAATCTGGTCAGGGAAGCAGCAAAAATCGCAGGCGGCGGCGGCGGCGGAAGACCGGACATGGCCCAGGCAGGCGGCAAGGACCCGTCAAAAATCGATGCCGCAATAGAGAAGGCAATTGAAGTAATCACCATTCAGCTTGGGTAACGGTCATCAGTAGGGAACGCTTTGTAAATTTACGATTTACAATTTACAATGTACAATTGTTGTAGTTTTAGAATCCTAAATATGAAACAATCAGGGTATGAAATGGATTCTAAAAATTCTATTTTAATAAAAACATTTTAGAAAAAGATCTTCCATAAGGTGCATCTGATTCATGCTTTCTAAAATGAACGAACATTGTAAATTGTACACTGTACATCGTACGTTGAATAAGCTAACCGCCTAACCACCCGGTCACCCAACCACCTAACAAAAAAATAACTTGTAATTTTAATCAAATTGTTTTAAAATTTAGATATATGGTATATATAACTAAAGTGACAAGGAGGGGCGTATATGGACGAGAATAAAGGCTATACCGTAAAGTTCGATATCGAACAGGATAAATCACAACAAATCAAAGATTTGGTAAAAGAGGTATACACCGCTCTCACAGAAAAGGGATACAAGCCTGTCAATCAGCTTGTAGGTTACATTATGTCCGGTGACCCGACATACATCACCAGTTATAACAATGCTCGAAACCTTATCAAGAAGGTTGAGAGAGACGAATTATTAGAAGAATTAGTAAAAAGTTATTTTGATCATCTAAAGTAAACTAGATTCAAGACCCTTTTACCTAAGAGGGTCTTTTTAGTTGAGTTAAATGCAAAAGCGTTGAACTGTTGAAGTGTAGAAATGTTGAAATGCTTAAAACTGGCATACTTAGGACTTGCGACTTAGGACTTATTG
>JAAXUP010000223.1 GCA_013335935.1 Eubacteriaceae bacterium
TTGTAATTAAGGGGCATATGACCCGTCTGGGCAGAAACGGAATCTGCAAAATTACCAGTGAGTCTGTGTATCAGGTATGTAGATATCAAAATAAATTTATAAGACTTTTCCCAGTGATCCTTCTCATGATCCTGAAGCCAATGGGCATGGCAGCCTCGGCTAAAATTATTTATGGTTTTTTTCATCCCAATGACCTTTGTTCCATTTTCATAAATGAAGTTGAGTTTTCTTGGCTCTCTGATTTTTCGCTGATCCATCCAGAGAATTGCCGGGCGCAGTTCGACCCCTTTTTTATCCACAAGAATACAGGTATCTCTCTGTGTGGTAAGGGTAACTGCGCTTATCTCCGACATCAGCCTGCTGTTCTTTTTGATTAACTTTTGGGTAACTGCGCAGAAATCTTCCCAATAAAGATAAGCCTCCCTTTCCGCCCAATCTGGATTGATAGAAAAATAAGGAGGATCGAAAACAACTTTTTCAGATTCTAACAAAGTTCCGTTCCTATCGAATACAAGTCCTCTGATACTTTGTGTGCCGCAATCCATCGCTAAAACATATTTTTGATCCTGCATTTCAGATCCATCCTCTCAGGATATTTTTAGTAGATCAGATAATCTTATTATACTACAATCGAATGTTTTACGTATTAAGATCAAGGATTCGTTTTCACCGTGAATGGATTGTTCCATTGACAATAAGAAAATGAAAATATAATATATAATAACCATCAAATTTCAGGAGGCTAAAATGATTGAATTATTTCAAAAGCAGATTTTTACTTTAAAACAGCTACTTACCGTTACCTTCGCCATTATAAAGTCTTCATCCCATGAGCTTCTCTACCTGGCTTCCATCCCATTTCTAGCATACAGCTTCCTTTCTATCTACTCAGGAGATGGAAGCATAGAAGCCATCATCGCCATTCCTGAAGGAATGAGATTTGCGATCATCTTTTTATATTTTGCCATATTACTGGTTATGGCACCCACTATTATGCATCTTGTACGTTGTTTCGCGGAAGGCAGGACTTTCAGCATCTTAGGTCTGGAGACGCTGCAGCTATTAAAAACCAGCTTTCTGCGTCTGACATCCGGACTGTTTTATATCGGAGCTGCCATGATGATCTTTGGTTTTCTTTTCAGTACTCTGGTTCCCTACTTTTCAGGTTCATCATTGATGTCCATGGTTCTTTTAGTGATCTTTATTACCATTATCATTAAACTTTATCTGGATATTATCTTTTGGAGCCAATTTACTGTATTAAAAAACCAGGGTGTCATACAATCCTTCAGGTCCAGCCGCAATCTGGTAAAAATGCATTACGGAAGAGTACTTCTGAATCTGCTCATATTAACCCTGGTTTCTTTTGCAGCGTTGAATCTCATACAGTTTTTAATTGATTTAGTTGTTTCCAACGCTACTGTTCTAAGTGTCTCTGTTGCCTTTTTTCAAAGCATTTTTTTGATCTTCATCCAGCTGTTTACTGGGGTCATGTTCATGAACCTGACGAACTATGGTACTCAAAAGGAATGATTTGCAATTAACTCGAAGGTGTCCTGGGCGATGATCCGCTCTTCATCTACTCTGGCGACCAGGACCTTCGTTTTTGAATCCTCTGCTGTGATGATCCCTTCTCCCTTAAGATCCCTGTTCTTTTTAATGTCCAGTTTCACACCAAGATACTCCAAATTTTCACAGACTTTTTCCCGTATATACCAGGCATTTTCACCCACGCCGCCTCCAAAGGCTATGATGTCGGCTCCTCCCAGAACCGCTGAATATGAACCGATATATTTCCTTATCCTGTGGCAGACGGTGTCGATGGTATTCTTCGCCCGTTTATCACCCTTTGATGCCGCTTCGTAAATTTCTCGCATGTCATTGCTGATCCCCGACATACCGAACCATCCGCTTTGCTTGTTCATCATTTCATCGATTTCTTCAGGATCAAGGCCGTCTTTCTTCATGATGTAGGTGAAAACTGCAGGATCTGTATCTCCCGTCCGGGTAGACTGGATGAGTCCTTCAAGGGGCGTGAATCCTGTGCTTACTTCCATTGATTTCCCATTGATGGACGCATTGGCTGTTGTTCCGCTTCCCAGCATGAGAAGGACCATTTTTTTGTCCTGGAGATCAGATTCAAGGATTTTTTTGCTTTCATCAATGATACTCCTGAAGGCGATTCCGTGAAACCCAAATTTTCTTATAT
>JAAXUP010000044.1 GCA_013335935.1 Eubacteriaceae bacterium
AAATAACCGCGTCTGTACGCAGCAGCGTCCAGGCGCGGATTTATTCATCCATTTATTATCCATTAATTCCCCGAAGGGAGCCGGTACATCCGAAAAATATGACGATAGAAATCACATATGCGGCAATGGTAAAGGTCAGTGCCTGCTGAAAGCCTTTTTTTCTGTAAGCTTTCCCCGTTATAATTGCTGCTGGAATCCAGATAATCAGCATGACGGCTCCAAATAAAACAAAATACATGCCTCCTGCATCGAATAATCCTGAGAAATCCATACTAGCGCCATCAAGAATCGAAAAAACGACAGTTGCCAATACCGGCATGGAAATCGTACTTAACAGCCACCCGATGAGTGCCATGATAAGCCCTTTATTAATGCCCTGAATGTTTTTATTTTCTTCCATAATTGACCCTCCCCCAAAATGATTTATCGCTTTACTGCTGATGATTCAAGATTTTTTAAGAATTTATCCCTCAGCATTCCCAAGGTGATAACGATTATTACTGCTGCCGATAACATCTGATAAATGGTGAGTCCAAACCAGATGACAGGATTTACCCTGATGAACTCGACGAAAAATCTAAAAATAAAATAGCAAAGGATATAGTATTTAAATAAAATTCCCGGTCTTTTCACCTGGTCTCTGATATTATGCAAAATAAGAAAAGTTATGAAGTGGAAAGCAACCTCGAATAGCTGGGTAGGATACCTTATGTGTCCATCACCGAAATCAAAGCCGAAAATCCCGGTCTTCCCATAACAGCAACCATTTAAAAAACACCCGATTCTTCCAAAAGACATTCCCAGCGCTACTGCAGGAGCAATAATGTTTCCCATCTTCAGAGATAAGTTCATTCTTCTCTTGATAAATTTAACCCCCAGGTATCCTCCAATGAGACCACCAACGATTGACTTTCCAAACAGAATGTTTTCAAGGGTTCCTCCTTCGAGGATCAGTGGGATCTTTGAACCGATTACACCGAAGATAAGCGCAGCGGAGACGATTTCGATAACGCCCTCACCTTTAACCTTCCGTCTTTCGGAATCCCTCATGTAGTAGATCAGTCCCGCAGCGATCCCCAAGGCCACAAAAATGGAATAAGAAGAAATCCCAAATATTTCGGGAAAGATTCCAAATTCAGGGAGCTTGAGATGTTCATCAATCATGCTTGAACTTCCTCACCAGATTCCCCACTCTGCAGCATGTCCCAGAGTTCATGCAGGAGTACAGCTTCAGAGCAGAGCAGTAGCCGAAGGCAGCAGATGTTTTTAATAGTGCCAGGACGAAGGTCAGCATCAACCCTGCTCCTGTAAATCCAGTGTATAAGAGAATAACGCAGATCCCACTGACTACCGCTCCCACCGCATGAGCAAAGCGCATGCCTTTTTCATCGACGATGACATTCTCTCCAGGGTAGAAGGTTCCTATCGTATATTTGTAGATCATGATCATTGGCGCTCTTCTTACTTTCATGACAGCCGATGATAAAAGGATGATGAAGACTGCAAGAAGCAGTTCCTTCACCCTGAAGATCCAGGAAATCCAGACCATGATGGCGATACCATATCGACAGAAAGCGAAGGCGTTATCCGATATGCTGACAGGTTTAACTCCAGCCATATTCATTTCCTCCTTTTTATTTTTGGAAAAAACATTCCCGTTTTACGTTTATATGCTTCATACCCCAAAAATTCCTTTGACAGTAGAGCCTCTTCCTGGGAAGCCCGATAAACCATGAAAGGTATGAATATTAAAACCGTTAATAAAAGGCTCAGATAATTCTTGTAAACAAGCACGCCGCCCAATAGCATAAGGATGATGGATGAATATAAGGGGTGTCTGACAATACGATACACCCCGGTTTGAACCAGTTCGTGGGAGTTGTATATCTTGATGTGATTTGCCCAGTTGTCTTTTAGCTTCAGTCTTCCAAGGATATTCATCACAGTTCCTGATACCGCCATTGCCGCACCTAAAGCAGAAAGTGCTTTATTAAGGAAATCATCTGCCAGCTTTATTTCCCCAAGGCGGAGACGGATCACTGTATAATAGACTAAAAAGAATAAAAACATGGTTCCGGTAGCCACCACCGACTTCTGGCTTTTTTTTACCGCTTCATCTCTGCTGTAAAAGATGAAGTCCGCCACGATAGCCAGCAGCAGTACGGTGATACTTAAGGATAAGATCCCTGTGATGACAAAATTAAAAGTAATATCCATCATATTTTCCCCTGTGGATCATGTTATACGCTGAAAATGGAATCCTCTTCAAATCAGGTGTAATGACATGCACACAATCTTTCTGCATGGATTTCATATCGAAGTTATAGCTGTCGATAAATGAACTGGCGCTTATCCTGAACGTGTTTTCATCCACAAACTTCATCTTTTCATTCTTCGATTTGAAAATGAATCCTAAAGGAATCATTTTTTTTATATCAGTTACCAATCCGCAGCAGTCCGAGATCCCGAAATCAATATTCTCATCCTTGAAATTCCTGAGGGTATCCTCCACTGTAAAAATAAAGGTGTTGTTGAAAATATGCTTGTATTCCCTCATATCCTTGCCTCGGGTTATTGGAATGAACCCCCCGGATTTATTTTTAAAAAGATAGGTAATAGCCACCCTCTCCACATCACAGGGAAGCGGAATGAAGTCAGATTTTTTTAAAAGTCCTGCCGTCTGGGCTTCGATCCGGTTTAGTATTCCAGACAGGGTAACCCTGGATAGTCTGTCTCTTTCTTCCGTTCTTCCGAAGTAGGCCACCGGCTGCAGGTTGACTCCTCTGACGCAGCTTTCGTCCATGCCGTAGGCGATGATTTCTCCGATATGATCATCGTTTACTCCCTGTGACACCGTACACACCAGTGTTGTGGGAATATTGCAGCGATTTAAATTCTTTAAGGCTTTTTTCTTCATTTCCAGGACCGATTCGTTTCGGAGTTTTTGGTATATTTCCTCTTTCAGACCATCAAACTGCAGGTAGACTTCAAACCCACCCTTAAAGGTGCTGAGTGCTCTTACAAACGCCTCCTCCTCTGCGATTCGGATTCCATTGGTATTGAGCATGACATATTTGAAGCCTTTTTCCTTTGCCATTCGGATGATATCCAATATATCAGGATGTAGTGTGGGCTCCCCACCGCTGATTTGAAGGATTTCGGCTTTCCCACCCTCGGCGTCCATGTAGCAATCCATCATGCCTTCAATTGTCTTCAACTCCAGATCTTTACCCTGCCCTGCACAGGCGTAACATACAGGGCATTTTAAATTGCATCGCATGGTGATTTCGATCAGTCCAATGCAAGTATGCTGGTCATGACTTGGACAAAGACCACAGTCATACGGACAACCATCTTTGACTCTGGTCTGGAGTTTGCTTGTTGTTCCCGGTTTATCATACTGGACCTTTTGAAGGTGGTACTCAGGATCTTCTTCTAAAAGTTCCCTGTGTTCTCCATGGTCAGGGCAGTTTTTAATAAGAAAAACCCCTTTATCGTTATATACGATTTTGCCATCGATGAGTTTTTGGCAATGACTGCACATGGTTCTGGTATAAGAATGAAAAGTGTAATCTCTATTCAAGCAATCACATCCTCTGTGTATAACTTGAATTGATTATATCATGAAAAGGATTACTTGTTTACTATTAAAGAGAGTCACATCCAAATATCGGCTGTGACCCATCTTTTCTTAATTTATCTTCAGTACTTCCGTGCCAATATCAATATGTTCTCCTGAGATGATTTCCATAGAATTGACTTTATCCATATTTGTGATCACTACTGGGGTCATGATGCTTTTCGCGTGTTTTTTGACATATTCAATATCGAACTCCACCAGTCTGTCACCGACATGCACTTTCTGACCGATTTCAGCAATCCTTGTGAAGCCCTCCCCTTTCAGCTTTACAGTATCGATTCCAATATGGACAAGTACTTCAAGTCCTTCAGGTGTAACCAGCCCAATGGCATGATTCGTGTCAAAAATATGAAGGATTTCACCGTCCACCGGGGAACATACGATTCCATCCTCCGGGGTGACTGCAAAACCATCCCCGATCATTTTGTTTGCAAACAAAGCATCCGGCACTTCCGACAAACTTGTGAGCAAACCTTTCATAGGCGATTTTATGGTGATTTGGCGGTCAAGTTTTAAAGTGTGAGGAATGTGCTCGCTGACTTTCTCCTCTTCGATGGTAACGGCATCTGGATTGATCATGATTGCCTTGATTTCATCCTTCAGGCTTTCCGCTTGTGTCCCGAAGATCACCTGGACATTCCCGCCCCCCGCTTCCATTACCCCAGCTGATCCAAGGGCTTTAAGCCTAGTTTTGTCAACCATTCTGGGGTCGACGACCTCAAGCCTCAACCTTGTGATGCAGGCATCGATGTGGCGGATGTTACCTGTGTTTCCTAAAGCCTTCAGGACCTCAACCGCTTTCTGGGATACGGAGATATCCGCAGCAGCTTCCTCATTTTCATCTCTTCCCGGTGTTTTCAGGTTGAATTTCTTGATCAGGAAGTAAAAAACCAGGAAGTAGAGGATCCCGATGACGATCCCTATGGGGAAAAGCATTAAAGGATGTCCGGCATTTCCGGTGGAAATACTGACCACATAATCGATAGCGGATGATGTGAAGGTTTCTGTAAGACGTACGCCTGCCATATTCATAAGAAGTCCGCCTAGAAATGCCAGGGAGATATGTGCCAGGTATAATATAGGAGCTACAAACATAAAAGCAAATTCGATTGGTTCTGTGATCCCTGTTATTATTGAGGTAAGGGCTGCAGTAAGCATTACCCCTCCGATTGCTTTCTTGTTTTTGGGAAGAGCTGTCAGATAGATTGCCAGAGCTGCCGCTGGAAGCCCGAAGATTTTCAAAGGATATTCCGCTGCAGTAATGGCTCCAGCTGTTGGGTCTCCTGCAAAGAACCTTGCGATCTCACCAGTGAAAACCTGCCCTGTTTTTGTGTCTAAAAACGTTCCAAACTGAGTGGTAAAAGGCGTTTTAAATACGTGGTGAAGTCCTGTTGGAATCAGCGCCCTGTTTCCGAAAGCGTAAATAGCCCCACCCAGTCTGAGTCCGCCTATTTGCGCATTGATGGCAAGTTGTCCTAAATAGTTGATTCCATTTTGTATCGGCGGCCAGATAAATCCAAAAGCGATACCCATCGCGATCGAGATCATGACCATCATGATCGGTACCAGTCTCTTTCCCGCGAAAAATCCGAGAACCGGGTGAAGCTGAGTCTTGTAGTATTTCTGGTATACCTTGGCTGAAACAATACCCACGATGATCCCACCAAACACACCCATATTGATAGGATCCTGAAGACCCTGGACAGTTGACATGATTCCAAGCACTTTCGTCAGAACCACATAACCCACTAAGGCTGCCAGCCCAGAAACGGCTTCTCCCGCCGTAAAGCCGATGGCAACACCCACTGCAAAAATCATGGGAAGATTTTCGAATACCACAAGACCGCCGCTGAATAGTATTTGTACAAATCCATTAAGAACTGGATTGCCTGCAAGAGCATCCGCTCCTACCGCCTGCTCGATTATCCTGGATAAGGCTACCATCAGACCTGCCGCTGGTAATACCGATACCGGGAGCATTAGTGATTTCCCAACTTTTTGTAAAATCGCGAATACTCCGCCTTTTTTTTCTTTCATTGATAATTCCCCCTACTAAAAATTTAATTACAAACATCAAACTTAAAAAAAAGGCATGAACCCATATTTAAAAAATCTGAATAACGGAAAAATCCGATATCAAAATTTACTAAATATAAGCTCATGCCTGATCGAGTCAGTAACACGCACTAATTACGTAGTCTTATTAAGTTTGTAAATATGAAGTGCAATATAGCCAACTTCACTTTCTGGTACTATAATACCAATATTCTTTTCTAAAATCAACCCTATATTTTCAGAAATTTTATATTCAAAGGGATAGTCTGACTTTAATCTGTCTAAAAATATGTTTTCGATAGGAATTTCCTTTGCACATCTCTCAATGACTCCCCTCAAATGAGCAATCAATCTCACTCCGCTGAAGGAGTCCTCCTGGATATGCACACCAAGCTTATCTTCTATGTAAGGAATGATATTGCTGATGGCTTTGATGTACTTAAGGGAAGAATTTTTGGGCGTCTTCAGCCTTCCGCCGTGGATATGCAAGGCGATAAAACCAATCTCACTTTCAGGAATATCCATACGAAGCCTTTGGTTTAGAAGCTCCACTCCTTTTTGGGCGATGGCGTACTCCTTCCGATAAAGCATCTTAGTTTCCAGGATAAAGGGATTGACGATCATTATCCCTTCTCTTATTCTCTTGATTGCAAAGTTGACATGATCAATGAGTCCAAAATGAGTGTCAGGATGAAGTTTTTCTCCCAGCTCCCCTTCAGCCAGTGCGATAATGTCCACAACTGAAATAAAGATCTTCTCTTCGACCTCATTCATCAAATTTTCATACTGTCTCTTGTTTGTCTCATTCACAGAAATGAACACATTTTCAATAATGTCCTCTTCTTTAAAGGACATTCCTTTTTTCTTATCAAAGCCTATGCCTTTGCCCATTAGAATGTACTCGATTCCTTCTTTATCCACAAGAACCGAATTATTATTGAATACTTTTAGCACTTTGTAGGATTCCATAATCCCCTCCGAAAGAAGTGTCGTAACTTTTTCTGCCAATTGTCTTATATTAATTACCAGCGGCCATAAATCCGATGACTACCCTGTCGATTCCTGCAAGATCCTTGATAATTTCAACGGAAGCAAATCCGTGTTTCTCCATAAGCGTCTTTACCTTTTGCCCTTGATCGTAGCCGATCTCATAAGCCAGGATCCCCTTTTCATTCAGGTAGCGGGGCGCTTCCTTTGTGATCCGATTATAGAAATCCATTCCTTCCAGACCGCCATATAACGCCATCACAGGTTCATATCCAATCACATTCCTGGCAAGCATATCCATATCTTTTTTTGATATATAGGGGGGATTTGAAACCACCAGGTCAAATTTCGCACCTTCCTCCACTGCACTGAAGCAATCGCTCAATTGGAATTCAACCTTATGATCCAGGCCAAGTCTGCAGCCATTCATCCGGGCTTTTTCCAGGGCATCCCTGTCAATATCCACTGCGAGGATTTCAACGTTTTCCAGATAATAGGCCAGTGCCAGTGCGATCGCGCCGCTTCCCGTACCAATGTCAATTGCTTTTATCTTGCTCTGCTTTGATTTGAATCTTTCAAGTATGGTTTCCACCAGTACTTCCGTATCTGGTCTGGGAATCAGCACACTTTTATCCACCTGAAGCATTAGGTCCATAAAGCCCTTGTAGCCGGTGATGTAGGCAACCGGCTCTCCCAGTGCTCTTCGTTCGATGTCTTCACGAAACTTTTCGGTGGTTTTGCTGTCTAATTCATCATTAAAGTGCATGATCAGATAACTTCTTTCCTTTCCAATATGGAAAGCCATGATCACTTCTGCATCCAGTCGTGGCGTGTCGCTCTTATTTTCCTTAAGTTTCAATGTGGCTTCCATAAGAAGCTCGTTTATTTTCATATTCATCCTCTATTTCAAAGAATAACGTTTTTTATCAAATAATCCTATATACAAAAAACAGCTGCAAGGCAGCTGTTTTTATTATTCCTGTTCGTCTTTAATTCCGTATTTTCTCTTAAATCTGTCAACTCTGCCGCCTGTATCAATAAGCTTCTGTTTTCCGGTAAAGAATGGATGACAAGCTGAGCAAATCTCAACTTTTAATTCTGGTTTTATAGAACCTGTTTCAAAAGTATTACCGCACGCACATTTTACTATTGATTTATTATAATTTGGATGAATGCCTTCCTTCATCGTATTCACCTCTTTCCTAAATTCTATTAATATATACCCGATACATTATAACATTATAACAAGGTTTGTAGAAAAATTCAAATTATTTTTTAATTATTTTTTATAATCTGTTTTTTCTTATATAATTATCGATACAATCCGCGTTATTGGCTGTCCTGTTTAGCATATCGATTACTCTTTCTGCTACATCTGCAGAGGAATAATTTGAAAATGCCTTTCTGAATCCATAAACAAATTTCATCTCATCAGATGTCAGAAGCTTGTCTTCACGTCTTGTTCCTGATTTATAGATATCAATGGCCGGAAAAATTCTTTTCTCCGTCAGGCTCCTGTCAAGATGAAGCTCCATGTTTCCCGTTCCCTTGAATTCTTCAAAAATGACATCATCCATCCTGCTGCCTGTTTCAATCAGTGCTGTCGCCAATATGGTAAGGCTTCCGCCCTCCTCAATATTTCTTGCCGCACCAAAGAATTTTTTTGGAAGATAGAGAGCCTCCGGATCTAAGCCTCCGGATAGCGTCCTGCCTGAAGGAGGAACCACGAGATTGTTTCCTCTGGCGAACCGGGTTATGCTGTCCATAAGAATCACAACATCCTTGCCTTGTTCAACAAGTCTCTTCGCCCTTTCCAGCACAATTTCAGCTACCTTGATATGGTTTGCCGGGAGCTGATCAAAGGTGGAGAAAACAACGTCCGCTTTTACGGATCTCATGATGTCCGTTACTTCCTCAGGTCTCTCGTCCACCAGCAGCACGATCAATTCGATTTCAGGGTGGTTTTGAGTGACGGAGTTTGCGATTTGCTTTAATAGTATGGTTTTTCCGGCTTTTGGAGCAGCAACGATCATTCCCCTCTGGCCTTTTCCCACGGGAGCAAAAAGGTCCATGATCCTTGTGGAAATAACACTTTTATCTGTTTCGAGCTTTATTTTTTCATCAGGAAATATGGGTGTAAGCCTCTCAAAGTTTGGTCTGTTGACGACTTTTTCAGGAATATCTCCGTTTACGGTCTCCACATAAAGAAGCGCATCAAATTTTTCACCTTCATTGGGCGTCCTGATCTTGCCTACGATCTTATCCCCTGTCCTAAGTTTGAATCTTCTGATCTGGGAAGGAGAAACATAGATGTCGTTTTCTCCTGAGAGATAGTTGTTGGTTCGTAAGAATCCAAAGCCATCACTTAAAACCTCAAGGATCCCCAACTGAGATTTTCCGTATTTGCTCATATCCTTCTTATCGGGATTGCTCATTAAGGTTTCTTCTTCTTTTAGGATTTCACTGGTTGTTCTGCCATTCACACTTTCAAGAAAGAGCATCGCATAGTATTTTTCTCCCTCCCGGGGTACTCGTACTTTACCTTTGATTTCATTTCCTGACTGCAGTTTGAATTTCTGGATCTGGCTGGCAGAGACATACACATATTCATCTGGAGAAGCCATTTGGTCATTCTTTAAAAAGCCAAAACCTTCCGGGAGGATCTGCAATTTGCCTGAGAGATCAAATGCAGCATCAACACTGTCTTTCAACTTCGCATATTGGCTGTCATCCTTGTCTTTTATCGTTTCAGGCAGAGGCATGGGCAGACCTGCCTCTTTTGGAGGCTCGGAGACCACTTCAGGCGTTTTTTCACTTTTATCAAGCAAAGCAATTAACTCCTCTTTCTTCAGTTTGGTTATATTTTTGATGCCGATTTCTTTTGCTTTCAACCTTAATTCAGTTACTGTCATATTCGCTAAATTATCAATAGACAAGCAAACACCTCCTATTTGTGATTATTTAATTAAATTGCACACGTGAACAAGCATCGACCACGTGTAATTCTCGTGTGATAAGAAAATATAAAAACTTTTTTCAATTAAATTTTATATGAATATCTATCCGAATAATAACGCCTTCTGATCAATAAATTTAAAAGAGTCTAACATTTGAATCATTTGAATGAAAGATTGGATGAAATAAAAATTGACTTGATATTATAATATATCACTTTATTAATCGGTGTCAATAGCAGGGAAATTTTATCCACAGCACCTCATTTAACAGAATGTTAACACTTTGTTAACAACTATTGTATCTGCAACGCTTTCATACACTACATCCTGTCTTTTAGGTCAGGTTATAAACATATCAACTATGTTATCCACACTATCAACAGATTTCCCACGACTTATCAACATATAAACAGGTGGTTGTGGATTAGTCCTGTGGATTTCTTTAGTTATACACAAAATAAATACCCCAATATATTGTATATCGGGGCATGATTATGATTTCTTACAGATGGTGTTCTTTTTATTTCATTGACGCTTTGATAAAATCATGGAAAAGCGGGTGAGGTCTGTTTGGTCTTGATTTGAACTCTGGGTGAGCTTGTGTGGCCACGAACCACGGATGGTCTTCGATCTCAACCATCTCCACAAGAACCCTGTCTGGAGATATTCCGCTTATTACCAGGCCTTTTTCTTCAAGAGCTTCTCTAAAGTTGTTGCTGACCTCATACCTATGTCTATGTCTTTCCTGTATCAGCTCCTGACCATAGGCTTCGAAAGCCTTTGTGCCTTCTTTTAGTCTGCAAGGATAAAGGCCAAGTCTCATTGTACCGCCTTTTTCATCGATTTCCCTTTGCTCAAGCATCAGGTCGATTACCGGGTATGGGGTCGTTGGGTCAAGTTCTGACGAATGTGCGCCTTTTAATCCCACAACATTACGGGCAAATTCAATTACTGCGATCTGAAGTCCCAGACAAAGTCCCAGGAAGGGTACTTTGTTGACACGGGCATATTTTGCCGCTGCAATTTTACCTTCTACGCCTCTTTCACCGAAGCCTCCTGGAATGATTATTCCATCAGCATCCTTGAAGATTTCAGCAGCGTTGTCGTCATTGACATCCTCGGAATGGATCCAATCGATATCCACTACGGTATTATTGGCAATTCCGCCATGCTTCAAAGCTTCCGCTACGGATAGATACGCATCGTGAAGTTCCACATATTTCCCGACCAATGCAATTTTCACTTTATGCTGAAGATTTTTGGACCTTTCCACCATGTCCGTCCATTCGCTAAGATCCGCTTCCTTGCATTGAATCTGGAGCTTCTCACAAACAAGCTCTGCCAAGCCTTCCTTTTCAAGAAGCAGCGGTACCTCATAGAGCTCGGAGGCATCTTTATTCTGGATCACAGCTTTGGACTCCACATTGCAGAAAAGGCTGATTTTCTCTTTTATTGATGAATTGACTTCTTTTTCTGATCTTAAAATGATTACATCCGGCTGGATTCCAAGACTTCTCAATTCCTTGACACTATGCTGGGTAGGTTTGGTCTTTAACTCTCCGGCCATGCTCAGGTAAGGAAGCAGGGTAACGTGAATAAATATTACATTCTTATGTCCCAGGTCATTTTGCAGCTGTCTGATGGCTTCAAGGAAAGGAAGGCTCTCAATGTCGCCTACAGTTCCGCCGATTTCTGTTATTACCACATCCGTCTGGGTCTCTTGTCCGACTCTCAAGATGCTCTCTTTTATTTCATTGGTAATGTGCGGGATTACCTGTACGGTTCCACCAAGGTAATCGCCTTTTCTTTCCTTTGAAATTACTGACCAGTAAATCTTGCCAGATGTCTTATTGCTGAGTTTGGATAAATTGACATCAATGAACCTCTCATAGTGACCAAGGTCAAGATCTGTTTCCGCTCCGTCATCGGTAACAAAAACCTCACCATGCTGATACGGACTCATGGTCCCTGGGTCATAGTTGATGTATGGATCAAATTTCTGAATGGAAACCTTAAGTCCACGGTCTTTTAAAAGTCGGCCTAGTGAAGCTGCTGTAATACCCTTTCCAAGAGAAGATACTACTCCCCCTGTAACAAATACATATTTTGTACTCATCAGTAATCCTCCGTATATATTATTTATTCATTTTTTTAAATATTGATACATCTTGTTCATTATTATATATGTAATTGTCGTTTCATTCAATTATAATTCGTGTCTGAAGTGCTGTTCAAGTTGCCGTACTGTCGATTTTTTTAAAACCTTCCCCAAGAACCTCATACACATCCGCAAGGATCATAAATGCTTTCGGATCAATGTAACGAACAATATCTTTCATTTTAAATACCTGCGACCTGTGGACAATACAAAACAGGACATCCTTGTCCTTGCCGGTGTACATCCCCCTACCTTTTAAGGTGGTCACTCCCCGATCCAGTTCATCAAAGATTGCTTGAGCGATCTCCTCTGACTTTGGAGATATGATATAAAAAGCTTTTGCGTAGCTGATCCCTTCCTGGATAAGGTCGATCATCTTCATGGAAAGATACAAAGTCAGCGCGGAATACATGGATATTTCAATATTTCCAAATACGACACCTGCAATTACCACCACCACAAAATCGATGGCCATCAGCCAGGTTCCGATGGAAATCCCGCTGAAATATCGATGCATGATTGCGGCAAGAAGATCTGTTCCACCAGTTGTCCCTCCGAATTTGAAAACCACACCAATCCCCAGACCCAGCAGAACACCCCCAAATACAGCAGCCAGAAAAAGATCATCCGTTATTCTCGGCGTTCGAACAATTAAATCAATACATATGGAAAAAAGAATCGTGCCGTAAAAAGTCTTTGCACCAAATTTTATTCCCAGCAGCTTAATGGAAATGATGAACAAAGGGATCGTAAATGCCAGAGTTACCAACCCGATGGGATAACCGGTAATATAATAAAGGACAGTTGCAAGACCGCTGAACCCTCCGGGTGCAATCTTATTGGGCACACAGAAGGAGTTGAATCCCAAAGCCATTATCATGCATCCTACCGATATACCAACATAATCTATAATGGTCCTTCTTCGCCTCTTAAGCATGGTTACCATTTCCGCACCTCATTTCATAAGCACTCATTATATCACAATTTATTTTATGGAATACAAATTTTTTTCAACTAATTGGATAGTCAAGAATCAATCTATCAGAGCTGCACCGATTCCTGTTTTTTTTCCTTCTCGAACAAAGAGCTTCGGAACCCTTTCCTTAACCATACAGCTCACTTCATAGTTTATAGTGCCCATAAGACCGGAAATTTCCTCTATGGGCAGATCGTCACCGAATAGAATCACCTCATCACCGACTTCTAAGCCCGTTGATCCCGTAATATCCACCATGCATTGGTCCATGCACACGGTGCCGATACCCAGATATTTTTGTCCCTTTATGATGACACTATTTTTATTGGTAAGAAGTCTGCTGTATCCATCGGCATAGCCCACAGGGAGGGTTGCCACCAGCCGTTTACCGCAGGCTATAAACCGTCTGCCATAGCTCACAGAGTCTCCTTCTTCAATGGACTTGATATGGGCGATTCTCGTTTTAAAGGTCTTTACCGGCTTGATATCCACATTGGTTTTATTGACTTCCGGGGAGGGATACATCCCATAAAGCATCACTCCTGGCCTCACCATATTAAAATGACTCTCTTTTAAATCGATAATCCCTGCGCTGTTCGCCATATGCTTGAAAGGTATATGGATTCCGCTTATTTCAAGAAATCTTACGACCTCATTAAATTCATTAAGCTGTTTGTACGAGTACTCCTTATTTTTTTCATCTGCAATAGCGAAGTGGGAATAGATCCCCTCTATCCTAATGTGGGGAAGGGCAGCGATCTTTGAAATAGCCTGTACGCTCTCCTCTCTGCCTCGAAATCCCAGCCGTCCCATTCCTGTGTCCAATTTGATATGAATTTTCAGATCCCTGTCTGTTTTACGGGAAAGTTTCTCCGCAAAATCCACAGAATAAACGGTTGGTATGAGATCCCATTCCAGCAGATCTTCGATATACTCCTCGGGATTGTAGCCAAATACAAGTATAGGCAAATTTAACCCATTTTTTCGCAGCTGGATGGCTTCATCAGTCACTGCAACTGCAAATCTTTTGGCGCCCGCTTCAACGAGCGTTTTCGCGCATTCCACACTTCCATGACCATAAGCATCCGCCTTTACCACAGGCATAACCTCAACCTCAGGTCCCACTCTTTTTTGTATCTGCTTAAAATTGTAAACCAGTCTGTCTAAATCGATCTCGCACCAGGTCGGTCTGTGCTTCATTGCCTCCCCCCCTAACTTATAAAATTGCAAGCATTTGCTCCAGGATCATACAGGATTTCTTTGCCGATTCAGCCATGAACTGTCCATAGTCGATCTCTACCTCTTCATTCGCTTTATCGGAAATTGCTCTGATGATCATAAATGGGATGTCATTCAAGTAGCATACGTGGGCAATTGCCCCGCCCTCCATCTCAACACAATAACCGCCAAAGGTCTTGTACAGATAATCTTTGGTTGCACTGTCCCCGATCGCCTGGTCTCCGGTAACGATCCTTCCCTTGAAGATCCTATGTTCTGTATCGATGTTGTCGGATATATTCAGAAGTCTTTGATCGCTTTTGAATACGCTGACATCCAGCCCAGGAATGGTTCCTCTGGGATCCCCAAAAATCGAAGCATCGATGTCATGCTGAATCACCTCTGTTGCCAGGACAATATCTCCCACTTCCAGATCAGGGTGAAGCGCTCCTGCAACCCCACTGTTGATGACAATATGGACGTTGTAGATGTCGATAAGGATTTGGGTACACATGGCAGCATTCACTTTACCGATTCCCGATTTGACCAAGACGATATGCTTCCCATTCAGATCTCCTTCAAAAAAATCCAGGGTTGCGATTTTTTTCTGACTTTTTATGATCATTTTTTCTTTAAGCATGACGATCTCTGTCTCCATTGCCCCAATAATTCCGATTTTCATGGCTTTCCTCCGAATTCACTTAATTTGATAACGGGTAAATGCTTATTAAATAACTGTATAGATCCATACAATCAGCGGTATGGTGAACATGGAGAAAAGGGTTGTAAGAAATATCCCTTCAGAAGCCAGGTCAACATTGCTGTTATACTCCTTAGCCAGTATGGCGCAGAATGCCGCAACCGGCATAGCATTGAGGATCACTGGTATTCCTCTTATCAGGTCATCAGAGATGAAGTTTCTGAGAATCAACAAAAGCCCTATGGGGATTATCACCAGCCGGAACAGAGACACAACGAATAGTCTGCCTTTGGTCAAAGTATTTCTGATATCTATGCCGCTTAAGGATGCCCCGATAAAGAGCATGGAAAGGGGCGTCGTCAGATCTCCAAGGAGCACCAACGGTTTCATTAATATGACAGGCAGTTCAATTCTAAGAAAAAAGAACAGCAGTCCTGCAAGTGTGGAAATCAGTCCCGGTGTTAAAAAATCCTTTACGGTAAGTTTTTCTCTTCCGCCTTTGATCATGTATACCCCCAAGGTCAGTACCAGAAGATTAAAGGGCAGGTTATATATGGCCCCATAGAAAACGGACACCTGTCCAAAAATTGCAGCCAGCACAGGAAACCCCATGAAAGATACATTGGAAAACATCATCATGAATTGGTAAATTCCTTTATCCGGACTTTTTGCCATACCAATCATACCGGGAAGAAACCATGCGATGATGTATTGAAATAAATAGCCGCCCACCGATATTAAAAGGATCAGTTTGATGTCTTCCACTCGGTCCTGGGAAAAGGGCAGCTGCATTGACGATATGATCATTGCAGGGAGGGTAATTTCCGTGATCAGTTTCGGGATATTATCAGCCATTTCACGGCCAATCAAATTACTCTTTCTTGCAAGATATCCTGTAATCCCTATTGCAAAAAGAGTGAAAATAGATATGAAAACATTATAAAAATTCATTTTACAGAAAATTCCCCCTAATAAGATGTTGAAATCATAATTCCTTATCATTTCATTATCTCATTATTCCCAGTAAAAATGAAGGATAAATTCTATGTTTACGGTTACTTGTTTAAAAGTACCAGCCCTAATATGCAGAACATGACTCCAATCATCTTATTTAGTTCAAAAACCTCATTATACATCAGTACCCCTACGGGAATAAGGGAAACTGCCAGGAGAATATTGGCAACAAGCGATCCCGCGCTGATATTCCAGCCTGCCCTGTATGCTAATAGATAACCCAACTCCAGTCCAACAATGGCGATTCCAAGAACAAAGCTCGTCCAGTTGACCTGATGCAAGGACTCCACGATCCCCTTGTCTGACTTAAAAACAAAAATCGAAACAAAAGTCAGAAGGGCCGCCGTTATATAAGTCACTAAAAGCGGAACAAAAGGATTCGTACTGTGATGGGTTGATTTCTGGCTGATATTATAGACGATATTAGAGAAGACGATTAAAATGATTGAATAAATATACATGGATCCTCCTTATCAGGGGTATGGGAAATAATGCCTGTTCGATACTCCTGTACTCCAGACAATTATATATAATTGCTGTTCTGATTTCAATTATCCCTCTGAAAATTATTTAGTCAGAAATCAATTGTTGATAAATGCTGTACTCATTGGGTATATATATATGATATAAATGTATGCAGGAAGAATTTGAGAGGAGTGTTTTGATGACTGTACATATCGAAGCCAAAAAAGGAGAAATTTCAAAAACCGTCCTGATGCCCGGGGATCCTTTAAGGGCGAAATTCATCGCAGAGAAATACCTTGAACATCCAATCCAGGTAAATACCGTCCGGGGGATGCTAGGCTTCACCGGAAAGTATAAAGGCAG
>JAAXUP010000118.1 GCA_013335935.1 Eubacteriaceae bacterium
TATGGGAGACACGACTGATGATCTGGTGGACATGGCCTATAAAATCAATGAAAACCCTCATAAAAGAGAGATGGATATGCTCCTTTCAACAGGAGAACAGATTTCCATATCCCTTCTGGCGATCGCCATCCAAAGTATGGGTCATGATGTGATTTCCCTGACAGGAGCTCAGTGCGGGATCATAACCTCCTCCAGACACAGTAAGGCTAAAATAGACAAGATCAAAACGGAGAGGATCGAGAAGGAGCTGAACGCAGGGAAAATTGTCATCGTGGCAGGCTTCCAGGGGATCAGTAAGGAAAAGAACATCACCACCCTTGGTAGAGGTGGATCAGATACTACTGCAGTTGCTCTTGCAGCTGCCCTCCATGCGAAAAAATGTCAGATATTTACGGATGTTGACGGAGTTTACACAGCTGATCCCAGGATCGTACCCGATGCGAAAAAAATAGATGCCATCTCCTATGATGAGGTGCTTGAACTGGCGAGTCTTGGAGCCAAAGTGCTGCATCCCAGATCTGTGGAGCTGGCAGGAAAATTCAATGTAGCCCTGGAAGTAAGATCGAGCTTTAATGATAATGAAGGAACAATAATTGGGGAGGTAAATAATATGGAAAAAGTATTGATCAGAGGAATATCCTTAGATGAAAATATTGCAAAAATATCTGTTATGGAGGTGCCTGACAAACCCGGCATCGCATTTAAACTGTTTTCGCTGTTGGCAACTGCTGACATCCATGTAGATATGATTGTACAAAATGTAAACCGAAATAATGTCAATGACATTACCTTTACTGTCGCACTGGATGAGCTTCAATCCGCTGTGGAAATTGCTCAGAAATTTGCTTTTGAGGTTGACGCTGAAAAGGTTGAGTACGACAAAGGGGTTGCAAAGCTTTCCGTTGTAGGCACAGGTGTTGTTGCCAATGCGGAGGTTGCTTCAAAATTCTTCGAATCTTTATATGAAATCGGAGTGAATATCCAGATGATCTCCACCTCGGAAATCAAAATATCCTGCATCATCGACAAAGCTAAAGGCAAGGAAGCGATGCAGCACATACACAGCAAATTCAATATGTAACCAATAAATGACCAGTCTCCTGGAGAGACTGGTCATTTATTGTGATATTTACTCAATTAAAACTTATGAAATTGTGACATCCTCACAAAGAGCTACATATTGCTTAGGTCGATATGGCAATATCCTCCGGGATTCTTTTTCAGGTATTTCTGATGATACTCCTCGGCGTCGTAAAATGAATTCAGGGGTCCAACCTCCGTGGCGATGGGTTTGGTATATTTTTTTGCGATCTCATCCCTGGATTGCTGGATGGTCTCTAACTCATCTTCATTGAAATAGTAAATTCCGGATCGGTACTGGGAGGCTATGTCGTTGCCCTGACGGTTATAAGAAGTCGGGTTGATAATGGTCCAAAATCTTCGTAAGATTTCTTCCAGATCAATGATCTTTTCATCATATTCCAATAAGACGGCTTCAGCGTGGCCGGTCTTTCCCGTGCAGACCTCTTCGTATGAGGGATTTTCCTTCATTCCATTAGCGTATCCCACCTTTGTGGACAAGATGCCTGGAACACGGCTGTAATATTCCTCCATACCCCAGAAACATCCCCCTGCAAGAACAATGCTTTTCATGAAAAATTTCTCCTTTCGATAGCTAGCTGCTAGCCATAAGTCGTAAGTCTTAAGACGTAAGTCTTAAGTATGCCAGATTCAGGCATATTTGCACTTCAACACTTCAACACTTCAACGCCCTTGTTTTTGCTAACCACCCAACCACCTAGTCACCCAACCACCTAACTTGGATAATTTAGATTCTCAGGCTTAATATTTTCCAAAAGTTCCATAAAAATCTCAGCTTCTTCCTTCGCTTTCTCAAGATCCATATCAGAGAAGTTCCCGCATTCCACAGGGCTTGCGCCTGGGACGTCACCATTATAATCCTGGATGAAAAGGAAAAGCTCTTTGATCAGAGGAAGCACCGCTTCAGAAGTATACTCACCTGCCAGGATGAGATAAAAGCCTGTCCGGCAGCCCATCGGTCCGAAATATACTGTTTTATCGGCATATTTTTTATGGTTTCTCAGGAAAGTAGCTCCCAGATGTTCCATGGCATGCATATCCGCGGTTCCCATGACCGCTTCCTTGTTGGGTTTTTTCATCCTGATGTCGAAAGTGGTTATATAAACGCCATTAAATACATCTACTCTTGAAACATAGATCCCTCGTAATAATTTTTCATGGTCGATGCTAAAGCTTGCGATCCTGTCCAAAATTAATTCCTCCCTTATCCTCGTGCTGCTGTATATCCTATTATGATTATATCACGAGAACAGCGTCTCTGACACATAATAAAAATAAGGATAAAAAGAAGGAATGGGAGGTTATATAACGAAGGATTTTGGTATATATACTATGTAAAAATGAGTATAAGGAGGTACCACACATGGCATTAAAATACGAAATTCATGGAGATGATATGCAATTTATTCGATTTCTTTTAAATCAGGGAGAGAGTCTTATCGCAGAGGCCGGAGCGCTTCTGTTTATGGACAGTACACTGGAAATGGATACGGTTTTTGGAGATGCCTCAGGATCTAACCAAGGGGGAGGACTGATGGGGAAACTGATGGGAGCCGGCAAGAGGGCGATCATGGGAGAGAGTTTGTTCATGACCTTATTCACCCAGAAAAATTCAAGTGAAGGTGAAATCGCTTTTGGAGCACCCTATCCTGGGAAAATAATTCCTCTCAATTTGTCGGACTATGACGGAATGGTCATCTGCCAAAAGGACGCTTTTCTTTGTGCAGAAAAGGGGACTTCCATCGATATCGCCTTCCAGAAAAAAATCGGGGTAGGCCTGTTTGGAGGTGAAGGCTTCATCATGGAAAAAATCCAGGGAACAGGGATGACCTTCTTCCATGCAGGGGGAACCATTTATGAGAGGGATCTGGCTCCAGGGGAGACGTTGAAGGTGGATACCGGATGCCTTGTTGCTCTGACAAAGACCGTGAATTATGATATTGAAATGATGAAAAATGTGAAAACAGCGATTTTCGGAGGGGAAGGACTTTTCTTTGCTACCCTTAAAGGGCCCGGAAAAGTATGGCTTCAGTCACTGCCCTTCTCAAGACTTGCCGACAGGATCATCTCCTCCTCCAGAAAAATGGGGCATGCCGGCAAGGGAGAGGGGGGTGTGATGGATGTCCTGGGCGGTTTGGGAAATCTCCTCGACGGAGATTAAAATGTCTGCCATTTGACCATCTTGTTTTGAAGGATATCGATCAGCACAAAGAATAAAAGGCCGGTAACGCTGAGGGCAACAATGCCGGAGTACATCTCCAGGTAATTTATTCTCAACATACTGTCCATGATGAAATAGCCAAGTCCATACTCGGTTCCGAAGGTTTCTGAGAAAAAAAGCACGGCAATAGCGGTGCCCAAGGCGATCCGTATAGATGACAGAAGCCTTGGAAAAGAATAGGGAATGAGGATATACCTAAACACGTCGGTTTTACTTGCTCCCAGGACGGTTAGGGGGTAAAATACCGACTTGTCCAGGAGCCTGATGCTGTCCCGGATGGTCACCGTGATCTGGAAGAACACAATAATAAAGATCATAACGATTTTGGTGAATTCACCAAGACCGAATAAAAGCATGAAAACCGGTAGAAAAGCGATCTTGGGAACCGGATAAAGAAAATAGATGACAGGTGATAGATACCTGTCTATTTTCAAGTTATGACCTGTCAGGATGCCCAAGGGCCAGCCGATGGCTGCTGCTGCGAAGATCCCGGCAAGGATCCGGCGGATACTGTATAAAGAGTGTATGAAAAGCTTATCCTCAAATATGGCAAAGGTATTTGCAAAGACCGCAATGGGTGAAGGGAAAATGCTTCTGTTCACGGCAATACTGAGGACCTGCCAGAGGATCAGAAATATCGCGATTGAAAGGATAGGACGAGTGACTTTATTCATTGCCGATTTTCCCCCGGACTAGTCCGTCCAGCGTCTCAAACATGCTGGCATATTCTTCGGACCATTTTTTTTTGGATTTTGCTTTATTCTTGATCGTCAGGATGTTATCTCCTGTGAGTACAAGAATGTTGTCCCCCAGTATAAGGGCTTCATCGATATCATGAGTCACCAAAAGTGCGGTAGGCTTGAACATTTCCTGCAACTGAATGAAAAGTTCCCGACTTTGATCCTTTGAAAAGGCATCAAGGGAGGAAAAGGCTTCATCCATTAATAAAATTTCAGGATTGAGGATCATGCCTCTTGCCAGAGCTACTCTTTGCTTTTCGCCGCCGCTTAAAAGGGACGGGTATCGGCCCATGAGGTCAGTGATACCGAGCTTGGCGGTGATAGCACCCAGGCGAACAGGGTCTATAGGAAGCTTTTTGATTTTAAAAGGAAGGAGAAGATTTGTCCTCACCCTCATCCAGGGATAAAGTCCATGATCCTGGGGAACATACCCCATAATGACATCATTGCTGTTTATTACCCGTTGGTTTAAGGTGATGTTTCCCGTTTGAGGCTTGATGATGCCTCCTATGGTTTTTAAAAGTGTGGTTTTTCCGATCCCTGATGAGCCAATGATGCAGGCAACAGATCCCACCGGTATTTCACAGCTAATATTGTCCAGCACCAGCTTATCCTCAAGGGTAATGGACAGATTTTCTATTTTCAGCATAATAAACACCTCCAATGGCGACATTTATCTTCTTAATAGAAAGTCGATAAATGCAAAAACAAAAAATGTAATGCTGACGATCTGGTTAATATGATAGCTTGCCCAGTTCATCACCTTGATATCCCCAGGTTTTACGATCCGGTGTTCCATCATGAAAAGAATGCCTATGACCACAAGTCCGGCAAGATAAACAGGGCCTGTTCCAATAATGAAATACAAAGAAAAGAGGATCAGCCAGGCGGCCAGATGAAAGACGGCAGCAATTTTCAGGCTTGTTTCAAGACCGAAATAGGAAGGTATGGAAAAGAGACCTTCTTTTCTGTCGAATTGTATATCCTGGGTACCATAGAGTATGTCAAATCCTCCGATCCACAAGGCAACTGCAGAAGCCAGGATGAAGGGCTCTACAGATAGCTTTCCTGTAACAGCGATCCATGCTCCAAAAGGAGCTCCAGCGCAGGTGATCCCCAGAATCAGATGACATGCCCAGGTGATCCTTTTCGTATAGGAGTACGTAACAAAAAGGATAAGGGCGATGGGTGAAAGGTAAAAGCACAGAGGATTGATCATGAAAGCTGAAAATTCAAAAATCAACAGAAGGATCAAAGACAGGATCAGCCCTTCACTCTTTGAAATGACTCCTTTTGGGATATGCCTTCCTGAGACTCTGGCATTTCGTTTATCGATATCAGCGTCGATGACCCTGTTTAAAGCGTTGGCTCCATTTCGGCCTGCAAAAAGAGCCGCCAGGATCCACAGAATCGTATGCGTTTCCGGGAATCCTTTGGCAGCCCATAGCATTGAAATCAACGCAAACGGCAGAGAAAAAAGTGTGTGGGAGAACATGACAAGCTCTCCATAACTGCGGATTTTATTAATCAATCCCATATCTGGACCACCTTTTATCCACAAGTTTTTTGATTTTCTCGCTCATTTCAATATCATCAGGCCATTCTCTGTCATAGCCTTCGCTTTTAATTTTCTTCGTGGCGTCAACGCCCAGGCGGTTT
>JAAXUP010000224.1 GCA_013335935.1 Eubacteriaceae bacterium
CGAAATGCCTTTCTGAAAGGTACACTTGATAACCAACGCATTTCATCCTCCATCTAAAGAATCACCTAAATGGGTGATTGACTTTACCCGGTGAATGGGTGAAATTTATTAGCTGAAAACTTGCCGGTTGCTTTTCTTTTATTCAATTAGCCTGATTCGGGCCGGGGCTTACCAAATATTGAGTCAAATGGCCTGGATCGTAAAAATAGTTGGATATGCTTGATAATCAATAATTGAGTTATTGATATTTTAAGTTAGTGTTTAACTAAAACTTACCGCTATGGAAGAAAAGCTTTTAAAAGAAATGATCTCTCTTTTGCATGATATTAGAGAGAAACTGACCATTACACCGGGAGCCAGTGTAAGAGGACCTATTGCTGATCCGGGGCCTGACTTTTTTCATCATGGCCATATGTACAGACATCTGCCACTGCCGATTGGTTACAATGTGGATCCGTCTCCGGAGTTCTATTTCGGCAAAGAAGAACTGGCAAAGATCAAAGTCAGAGAGCTTGATATTATGATCAACCAGATCGTGGAACAGGTAGACCTGCTCAAAATGCAGAGAGACATGATGAAGCAGGAGTATAAAATTAAATAGCCTGACACTGAGGCCAGTAACAACTGGTGATGCGCCAGAATATAATTTGGAAATTTACCTAATCCTTATTAGACCTTTTTATGGCGAATGAAAGGTGTGATATTCTATTAATAGGATATGAAGAAGGTGAGAACCTTGGATTGCGTTCTATCAAATCATTTCTTGGGCAGTATGACCTGAAGGCACATTTTGAATCCTATACTCCGGCTCAAAAGGACAAAATGCTAAATGTCTGTGTTGCACTTCATCCCAAAATTGTAGGTTTTTCCTTGATATTTCAAAGATTCCTTCCTGATTTTGCGGCATTGATAGCATTCCTGAGAAAGAATGGAATCAGCAGCCATTTCACTATGGGAGGGCATTTTCCAAGTGTTGAAAGCAGGCTGGTGATGGAGTATATTCCTGATCTTGATTCAGTAGTACGATGTGAAGGAGAATACACAGTCCTTGAACTCATTCAACACCTAAAATCAGGCATGCCGTTTGACGATATCCCCGGTCTGACCTTCCGGTCGGGATCTGATATTATCGTCAATACTCCGCGTCGGCTTATCGATAATCTCGATGAATTGCCTTTTCCGGCAAGGGACAAATGTTCATTTAAGATAATGAATTTGGGGGTCTCAACCATATTGAGCAGCAGGGGATGCTTCTACGATTGCAGTTTTTGCAGTATCAGGCAGTTCTATAAGGAGGCTTATGGACCCCGGAGACGGGCAAGAAGCCCGGGCAATGTGGTTGATGAAATGGAAATGCTCTATAATACTTTGGGCACCAGGATATTTATCTTCGAGGATGATGATTTCTATGCCCGTAACAGGGTCCAGAGAAAATGGGTAGTAGAGTTTCTTAATGAGCTGAAAAAAAGAAAACTGGAGAGGGAAGTAGGATGGCGCATCTCATGCCGGATTGATGATATAGAAGAGGATATGCTGATGAAAATGGTCAGTTCAGGCCTGTTGTGCGTATATATTGGTATCGAATCAGGTAACAACAACAGCCTCAGAGTGTATAACAAGAAGTATAACAAGGAGACTATTCTGAAATCTTTGACAATCCTGGAAAAGCTCCACATCTATTATGAGTTCGGCTTTATGATTCTCAATCCATATTGCACAATGGAAACCATCAGGGAGGATACAGATTTCCTTAAAGTCCTGGGAAGGAGCGGACTGGCACTGACTCAGTTCACAAAAATGGTCCCTTATGCAGGAACACCGGTTGAAAAAATGCTTAAAACCGAAGGACGGCTGACAGGATCCCCTGAGTCTCCCGATTATGGTTATCCTGACCCCAGGATAGCACTTTTGGAGCATTTCCTTCATGAGGCTTTCAGCTATCGTAATTTTAATCCTGAAGGTCTGGTTGAGAAACTTAGGTACATGAAGTTTTATGTTTCATTGTTAGGTAAATATCATCCGGATATTTTTGCCAGGGACAAATCTGCAGAGAAGATCGAAAAGCTTATCATGGAAGCAAACCATGATTTCCTTGAAAAAACAAGCATGGCCGTTCGTTTTGTGAATGAAAGAGATGAAAACGAAATCATCAGATTGTGGCCTGTACTGAAT
>JAAXUP010000119.1 GCA_013335935.1 Eubacteriaceae bacterium
TAGCAGTGATCCCAATATTCCCCTCACCAGTTCACGGCCGATTTGTCTGCTGAAGGTAGACATGGCAGATTTTGCCATTTTTTCAACGGCGGTATCTTTTTTTCTTCCTGGGGAAGTCCGGGAGGGCGTCTTTCTGACCGTATCGTAATCGTATCTTCTTTCAGCCTGCCTGGCTTTCTCTGCATCCTTTGCCAGGGCTTCTTCTTTTTGGAGCTTGCTTTGGTGTTCGATCTTCCTCTGCAGCATTTCATAGGCGGATTCTCTATCGATCACAGCTTCATATTTGTTCATATAAACGGAAGAATTGATCATTTCGGTTCTTTTTATCATATCGATGGTGCCGATTTTACTTTTAGGAGGAACGACAAATACCTGCTGCACAATAGAAGGCCTGCCTTCGGTATCCAGACAGGAGATCAGTGCTTCACCCACTTTTAGTTCGGTGATCACTTTTTCCACATCCACTGTCCCATCCGAACGGAAGGTTTCCGCTGCTGCCTTAACCGCTTTCTGATCTCTGGGGGTGAATGCTCTCAAAGCATGCTGAACTCTGTTTCCAAGCTGCCCCAGAACTTTTTCAGGGATATCGATGGGATTTTGTGTGATAAAATAAACGCCAACACCTTTTGAACGAATCAGTCGTACCACCTGCTCAATCTTATCAAGTAGTATTTTAGGAGCATCATTAAACAGAAGGTGTGCTTCGTCGAAAAAGAACACGATCTTTGGTTTTGCCAGGTCGCCTGCTTCAGGAAGTTCCTCAAACAGCTCTGAAAGCAGCCATAAAAGAAAAGTGGAATAGACCTTTGGCGAATTAAAAAGCTGTTCCGCAGAAAGTATATTGATATTTCCAAGTCCATTTTGGTCTGTCTTGATAAGATCGAAAATATCCAGGCCAGGTTCTCCGAAGAACTGTTCGCCTCCTTGTTCCTCGAGGGTTAAGAGACCTCTTTGGATAGCACCAACAGACTGCTTGGAGATGGTACCATATTCTGTTGTATACTGACTGGCATTGTCTCCCGCAAATCTGAGCATGGCTTTCAGGTCGTTCAGGTCATTTAGGAGCATGCCAGTGTCATCAGCGATTTTAAATACAATATTTAGCACTCCCGTCTGTGTTTCATTCAGGTCCAGGAGTCTTGCAATCAAGAGAGGTCCCATCTCAGAAATGGTTGTTCTTACCGGATGACCAAGTTTGCCAAAAACATCCCAGTAAACAGATGGAAAAATTTGATATTTAAAGTCCTTGAGTTCAAGTGCCTTTACCCGTTCTTCCACCTTTTGATTACCCTCGCCGCTTAAGCACATCCCGGCAAGGTCGCCCTTGATGTCAGCAAGAAAAACAGGCACACCGATGGAACTGAAGGCTTCGGCGAGGACTTTCAAGGTAACCGTTTTTCCAGTACCGGTGGCCCCAGCGATAAGCCCATGGCGATTGGCCATTTTGGGGTAGAGAAATGCTTCAGAGACACCCTTTCCTAGTAAAATTCCAGGTAAATCTGTCATGACAACCCACTCCTTGTACGTAATATTTGCTAAAGAAGATATTTAAAGATATTTAAACCTGATTTCATTATACATCAAATGAGTCATTAATGATAAAGAAAAACGATCCACTCCACTGTTTATTGTGGTAGTATAATATAATAATCTGAGGCTAAGGAGTTTGATAATGGACAATCTGATTTTATCTGTAAATATCGTTTTACCGTTATTTTTGATCATGGGATTCGGATATATGATCAGAAAATTTGGGTTCCTGGATGATCGTTCCCTTGAAAAAATGAATGGGATGATCTTTCGGACGATTCTGCCCATCCTTTTATTCTCAAATATCTATTCCGCTGACCTTGGCAGAGCCTTCAATGGTAAATTGATCATATTTTCCGTGGCCTCAATTGCTGGACTTTATTTGGTCCTGAGTTTGTTGATACCGTTAATTGAAAAAGAAAACAAATCAAGAAGTGTGCTGATCCAGGGAATTTTCAGAAGCAATTTCATCATCTTCGGGATACCTGTATGCATTGCATTATACGGGGAAAATGGAGCCGGTACAACATCGATTCTAATTGCCATCGTTGTACCGTTGTATAATATCCTTGCGGTGACTGTGCTGGAAAAATACAGGGAAGAAAGAGGCAGCCTGAAATCTGTATTAAAAGGGATCCTCACGAATCCTTTGATTTTAGGTGCCGCAGCAGGTCTCGCTTTTAAAGGCTTGGGGATCGTGCTGCCATTTGCTGTGGAAAAGACAGTGACAGAGATCGCCAAGACGGGAACACCTCTTGCTTTGATGATTCTGGGGGGATCTTTTAAATTCTCCGAACTGTCAGGGAATTTCAAAAATCTGATGATTGGGGTCGGCGGTAAAATCCTGTTTGTGCCAATGCTGTTCATCCCATTGAGCATTTGTATGGGATTTAGAGGAATTGAACTCATGTCCCTGATCGCAATGTTTGGTGCGCCTACCGCGGTATCTTCCTTTACCATGGCAAAACAGATGGATGCCAATGGAGAACTTGCCGGCCAAATCGTAGTTTTTACCACGCTTTTTTCGGTGGTCACCATGTTTCTTGCCATATTCACAGTGAAACAGCTGGGGTACATTTGAGACCAGGATTTCTATTGACATTAATCTGAGGAATAAAATATAATATTGTATATGTATATAAATAACAATACTACGAAATAGATAGGAGAAATGCACTGCGTGGGTTTTGAAGCTGTACTTGGAAGATTAAAAGTTAAGAAGAAGGAATTTATTGAGCATCATCATATTATTGCTGAATTGATGGAGGACGAGACTGTTCTTAGAATGAAGGAGTTCAGGCATCACCACTTCACCACCTGTCTTGATCACTGTCATAATGTATCCTATCACAGCTATAAGGTGTGCAGGTTCTTCGGACTTGATTATATATCTGCTGCAAGGGGAGCATTGCTCCATGACCTGTTTCTTTATAACTGGAGGACTGACCCCAGGGAAGAGGGAATGCATGCATTTGTTCATGCGGACATTGCCCTGAAAAATGCTTTGGATGTTTTTGAATTAAATGAGATGGAACAAGATATCATTGAGAAGCATATGTGGCCAGTGACCTTGAAAAGACCAAGATTCTTTGAATCCTTGATCGTATCTCTCATGGATAAATACTGCGCCGTCAAAGAAATCGCCATTGGCTGGATATAACATTTAAAACAGAGAAAAGATAATAGAGAATAGATTTTGATAAAAGCAGCAGGCAAGCCTGGCTGCTTTCTTTTTGTCTAGAGCACAAAAAAAGCTTTTAGCAAATTTTTGCTAAAAGCTACAACAACTATTCTCTGTTCTCTATTCACTATTCTCTTTTTTTAAGGATGTTTTTCACTGCGTCAACAATATCCTCAATATCTGCGAGCTTTCCTTCTCCGGTGTCTCCGCAGGCCAGTCGTCCGGATGCCGGATCGATAAAGTGATAGCCGTGAAGTTTTAGTTTTGAAATATTCTCCTGGAGAAAGCTGTTTTCCCACATGGCGGTATTCATGGCTGGAGCGATAAGTACATCGGCTCTTGTGGCCATGATCACTGTGGACAGCATATCATCGCAGATCCCGTTGGCAATTTTCCCGATGATATTTGCTGTGGCAGGCACAATCATCGCCAGATCCGCCTTCTGTGCAAGGGATATATGCTCTACATCCCGTCGCTCGGTCTTTTCGAACATATCAATAACGACTCTATTCTGGGATAAGACTTGAAAGGTAAGGGGTGTAATGAATTTTTGCGCGTTTTCTGTCATGATGACATCCACGTTGAATCCCAGTTTTACGAGACGGCTGACCAGATCAGCGGCTTTGAAGCAGGCGATTCCCCCAGTAACCCCAAGAAGTATATTTTTTCTCAATATAGAAGCCTCCTTTTTTCAAGGACACGAAGAATGCCTTTGGCAATGTCGGGTTTTGTATGAAAATTTTCCTCTATGACCCCGCTCTTGTCAATTAGTATGGCTTCATGTCTGTCAGCAGTGATATTTTTCAGCTGATTGCCCAGGACATAATCGCAATTATTTATTTTGATCTGTTTTTTAGCCGCTGACAACAGGTCATCTTCTGAGCCGGAGTTTAACAGCTTGAAGCCAATCAGAAAGGTATCTGGGCTCATCTTTTTGACGATGTTGATGATCTTAGGCGTTCTTTTCATCACCATACAGACGTCTTGGTCTGAAGAAAGTTTGCTTTGGATGCCATCCTTAGACTCCCTTAAGACTTTAAGGATTTCTTCTTTTTTATCCTTTGCTGAACCGGAAAAACTTAAATCCGCCAGTTTTTCCGCCAGCTCCTCCACTGAAATAGCATGATCCATTGTGAAGTCTGAAACCGCCATGCTGTGAATAAAAATATCGATTTTATGGTTTTGAAGAAGGCTTTCCACGATAGCCTTAAGGCTCGTCACGTCCGTTATTTCATAAAGCGCCAGCTTATCATTTTCATTAGGATTCAATACAGGTAGAATTGCAGATTTGGAATGGATGTAATGAACAGTGACATCCTTCTCCAATAATTCCTTTGCAATCAAACTGGCAAGTTTACCGGTTGCGGTATTGGTAAGGACTCTGACACCGTCAATGCTTTCAGATGTCCCCCCTGCTGTGATTATTACATTGATCATCTTTCAACCTCATTCCATGTGCCCGTGTTCTTCTTTATCTTTGATGTTTGTGATCTTGTTTTCATCGTCCAGGATAAGCACTTTGGGTTTAAACTGTGCAGCTTCCTGTTTGTCCATCATGCCGTAGGAAATGATGATTGCCTTGTCACCTTTTTGGACCAGCCTTGCAGCCGCGCCATTGACACAGATGACCCCGCTTCCTCTTTCTCCTTCGATGGTATAGGTTTCGAATCTTTCGCCGTTGTTCACATCCACGACTTGAACTTTTTCACCAGGCAGGATATCCGATTTTTCCAAAAGGTCAATATCGATGGTTATACTGCCCACATAATTGATATCCGCTTCGGTTATTGTAGCACGATGAAGCTTTGATTTGAACATTGTTATATACATTTTATCACCATTTTCATTTATTCTAATACAATATTGTCAAGGAGCCTTGTGCTGCCAAACCGTACCGCAACTGCGGCCAAAGCCGGGGCATCAATTATTTCCAGATCGTCCAGTGTAATTAAATCAAGGATCTCAATATAATCGATGGCTGCAAGGGGCATGGAGTTTATAGCACTTCGTATAGCTGTCTTTAAGGTTGATGCGTCATGTTCTCCAGACTTATATAGTTCCATCGCAATATTTAAGGACTTGCTAAGGATCAGTGCCTGTTTTCTTTCTTCCCCGGTCAGATAAGCATTTCTTGAACTCAAGGCCAGGCCGTCCTTCTCCCGAAGGATGGGACAGTTGACGATTTTAACATTCATATGCAGATCCTGAACCATTTTTTTTATAACCGCAACCTGTTGAGCATCTTTCTGTCCGAAGTAGGCATGATCAGGCTGGATGATATTGAAAAGGATATTTACTACTGTAGTCACACCTTTGAAATGGGAAGGTCTTGAACTGCCGCAAAGCTTTTTCCCTATTGACCCTTCCACCTCCACAAAAGTTGAAGAACCTGAAGGGTAAATTTCTTTTGCATCAGGGAAAAACAGGATGTCAGCTTCTGCAGACGCAGCAAGCTTTGAATCCCTG
>JAAXUP010000225.1 GCA_013335935.1 Eubacteriaceae bacterium
GGCGGAGGGGTTACACCTGTTCCCATACCGAACACAGTAGTAAAGTCCTCCCGCGCAGATGGTACTTGGGTGGTGACGCCCTGGGAGAGTATGTCGCTGCGGGATTTCTTTTTTTTTGCCGTTTTTTCTACTTACGACTTATTTGGTGGTTAGGTGACTGGGTGGTTAGGTGGTTGGCGAAAGGCAAAAGCGTTTAAGTATTGAAGTGCTGAAGTGTTGAAATACTGAACAGGCACAGTAGGGACGAACAGTGTTCGTCCGAAAATCATTAAAATGAAGAAATCTGGCATACTAGGCACTAGTGACAAGAGACTAGCGACTTATTGAAATGTACAATGTACGGTGTACAATTTACATTGTAGGTTCATTTTAGAAAACCTATCACGGATAAATGCTATTAAAAACGATTTTCTAAAATGTTTTTAATAGACTAGGAAAGTTCGACTAGCTCGCTGGAGTCCAAACTTTCCTAGTCTACTTGAATAACGCGTCGCAGACGCTATTCTTGTCAAACGAAGAGTTTTTAGAATTCAATTGAAATACTGATTCTTCCAAAATATAATTCTAAAAACCCCAATAATTGTACATTATAAATTGTAAATCGTAAATTTAGGAACCGGGGATGCTGATAAGCTAAAATTATGACTTGCGACTTACGACTTATGACTTGCCACTGGCTGGTAGGGAACGCATTTTGTGCGTTCCGCGAGGTGCGGGATAATGACATATATTTATTCTAAAAAAAATATTTTTTTGAGAATGTTGAAAAGGTTTACAACTTGGGTATCTATAAAAATACAGGATAGGAGATGGTAGATAATGAAAATTCCAATAATTCTTGGGCAGCCTCTTCATCTGTGGTTGGGACTGTTATTGTTTTCCATAGTAGTTTTCCAAATCCTTGTGGCAAAAAAAATTCTGCCGGTACCTTTTATCTGGCATAGAAGAATGGGATATGTGATCCTTGTTCTGGCAGTTATACATGGTTTTATGGCGATTGGACTCTATAATGGAATATTTATATTGTAAGAGTTCAAAAAAATGATATAGATCTGAAAAAGTAAGGTAGCCTGGGGGGAAGCTTATGGGAAAGAATAGAAATATAGTAATTATTCTGATATTAGTTGCCCTTACTGCTCTCATCAGCGGCTGCAGCTCTTCAATGGATGGCCAGGGAACACCCACAGATAAGAATACGGTGCTTATTCAGGACTATAAGTTCCAACCATCAGAAATAACTATCAGTATGGGAGAATCAGTAACCTGGATCAATAAGGATTCTGTTAAGCATACGGCAACGGGAGATTCCTTCGATAGTGGATTACTCGGAAAAGAGGAGTCGTTCAAACAGACATTCAATGAAGCTGGTACATTCGACTATATCTGTACTCCTCATCCTTATATGAAGGGTAAAGTCATTGTAAAATAGTTTTAAAACAAATGAATAAGTTTAATGATAAATGCAAGATCTTTTTAAAGGCGATCATCATCATCATATTAGTTAATCTGCAATAGCAACCTTGGAATTGATGTATGGAAATCATTAATTACAAGGTTTTTTTGACTCCAAAATTTCGACAGCTTGATGAGATCAGAAGCTTCAGGCACTGTCCTGGAAGGGATTCAGCACTATGCAAAAAATAGTTTAAGAAATAAACAAAATAAGCGTTGACAAAAGGACTCCAAACCCATAGAATAGTACAAGTCGCCTCTTGAAGCCGTGAGTTGAAAAACTCCAGGCAAAGGAGCGCTGAAAAGTACAGAAGGCTTGCAAAACCGACAATTTTAAAAAGATTCAAAAAGTAGTTGACAACAGGGTGGCAAGTCTTTATAATAGTAAGAGTCGCTAGAGACAAGGCGATGGAAAATGAGACAGTTTGAACGGCGGAATGCTGAGAGAATTGGATCAGAAAATGGAACATTCGACTTCGATTTTCACTTTGTGAAAGCCGGATGATGTGTTTCGAAAATGAAGCATTTCGACTTCGCCTTTCACTTGTGAAAGCCGGATAATGTGTTTCGAAGTACCGAAACATTCGACCTCATCTTTTACTTCGTAAAAGACTGGCAACAATGTTTCATCAGCACGAAACATTAGACCTCACTTTTCTTCGAAAAGTTCGGTCAAGGGGCTTCGCCCCAACAACAATCTCATCGATCCAC
>JAAXUP010000045.1 GCA_013335935.1 Eubacteriaceae bacterium
AAAATGGACCGCACGTGCTTACGGGCAGCGGTGGGGATGTCAATCTCCGGATCAAAGATGTACCCCACCCCTTCAATCGTGATCAGGGCTTTGACCATCAAGATGATCTCACCCGGATATTGGATATGGTAATGTCCGGCCAGTAGGACTGATTGTAAAATTACCTGGGCGAGTGAAAAATCTTTGATGTTTGGCATTGTCAGCCAGCGCGTATACAGGTCTGAGGCTGCCCGCCGGAAGCCCTCGATATCCGCTCCCTTCCCAGGGATGGTCAGCGAAGTCAGATAACGGGCTGCGCTTTCCGGGTCGCCGGTGACCAGGGAATAGAAATAATAAAATAAACGTTTGCGCATATCCCGCGTAAATCGACCAACCATGCCCATTGGCTTCAGGATCATGAGAAGGATCATTGGGAAAAGTCTTATAAATTTATTTTGATATCTACATACCTGATACACAGACTCACTGGTAATTTTGCAGATTCCGTTTCTGCCCAGACGGGTCATATGCCCCTTAATTACAAAAATAAGGAATGGGATGGACCCTTTGGCCTTAAGCGAAATATATTCCAAATTCCAAAAGATAAGCTATACCCTATTTTTGGGGCGGGGGAAACCCTGGGTGTAATTACAGCTGAGGCATCTGCCCAGACAGGTCTTGTAAAAGGTCTGAAAGTGATTGCTTCAGGATCGGATAAGGCCTGCGAGACTCTTGGGGTAGGGTGTATTGATGAGAGCACAGGCAGCATATCCTTAGGCTCCCAGGCGACCATTGAAACGACAAGCGACAGATATTATGAGGTGCAAAGGTTTATTCCACCTTTTCCAGCGGTAGATCCAGCACTGTTTAATCCGGAAATCAATGTCTATAGAGGTTTCTGGATGATTTCCTGGTTCAAAAATGAATTTGCACAAATGGAGAAAACTCAAGCTGACCTGGAGGGAATAACGCCGGAGGAACTCTTGAATAGAAGACTGAACGAGATTCCGCCGGGCTGCAGCGGCCTGATGCTCCAGCCGTTTTGGGGAAATGAGATAACGAGACCTGAATCAAGAGGCTCAATAATTGGTTTTAGAGAAGATCATACCCGTCTGCACATCTATAGAGCTATCATTGAAGGGATTGCTTTTGCGCTCTATGAAGGAATGACAAAAATAGAGAAAAAATCAGGTGTCAGGATGGAAAGTCTTGGGATCTCCGGTGGAGGTGCGCAAAGCGATGTAATCTGCCAGATATTCGCGGATATATTCAACAGAAAAATCTACCGGGTACAAACATTTGAGACGTCAGGTCTTGGCGCTTCAATTGCAGCCTTCAGAGGGCTTGGGGCATATCCAAATTATCGGGATGCGGTAAATGGGATGGTGCATAAAAATAGCGAGTTTTTACCTGTACCGGCCGTGGCAGAGATCTATCTCGAGCTTTACGAGAAGGTTTATTCTAAAATCTACGGCGGACTAAAATCGGTATATATTTCCATGGAGAAGATATTGGAGAGGGAACGCTAGTCTGATTTTCTATAGTGCTAATTGACAATGTCTGACAAAAGGAATAAAATAAAATATTAATGCAGTATTGTAATTATGGAAGGAGACCAAACAGTTGTTAAATAAAAAAGAACATTATAATCTCGGCCTGGACGTAGGCTCGACTACGATAAAGCTGGTTGTGATCGACGCCGGTAAAAATATTATCTATAGCGTATATAAAAGGCATTTATCAAATATAAAGTCGACGATCAAAGAAATACTTCGTGATGCTTTCAATTCAGTAGGCGATATTAATGTCAAAGCATCGGTTACTGGGTCAGGTGGACTTTCCGTATCCCAATGGCTCAATATTAAATTTGTACAGGAAGTCATCGCATCCACGCTAACAGTGGAAAGTCTCATCCCTCAGACAGATGTGGTGATCGAACTGGGTGGTGAAGATGCAAAAATCACCTATTTTGATGTTTCCATCGAACAGAGGATGAATGGCACCTGTGCTGGAGGTACCGGAGCGTTCATCGATCAGATGGCTTCCCTTTTACAGACTGATGCGGCAGGTCTTAACGAGATGGCAAAAGGGAGTGAAGTTATATATCCCATCGCTTCACGCTGCGGCGTTTTTGCAAAAACGGATGTACAGCCTCTTTTAAACGAGGGCGCAAAAAAAGAGGATATTGCCGCTTCCATATTCCAGGCGGTAGTCAACCAGACAATAAGCGGACTTGCCTGTGGAAAACCCATCAGGGGAAACATTGCACTTCTGGGAGGACCGCTTTATTTCCTTTCCGAGTTGAGGAAGCGATTTGTAATAACCCTGAATCTGACAGAAGATCAGGTAATTTTTCCTGAAAATTCTCAACTTTTTGTCGCAATGGGTGCAGCATTTGACTCATGCCAGAATGAAGAGTCAATGGCTTTTACGGATATCATGAGGCAAGCGGATGAATTGGGGGATATCCAGAATAAGGAAATCCATAGACTTGAACCGCTGTTTTCAGATGAAGAGGAATTGGAAAAATTCAGAGACAGACACAGGGGAAAGAAAGTCAGAAGATCCGATATAGCAAGTTATAAGGGAAAATGTTTCCTTGGAATCGATGCCGGATCGACAACATCAAAAGCAGCCTTGATTGGCGAAGATGGGGAACTGCTTTACACCTATTATAGCGGCAATCTGGGAAGTCCATTGAATCAGGCGGTCACCATACTCAAAGATGTCTATCAATTGATCAACGATGACATGGTTATTGCGAAGGCCGCGGTTACCGGTTATGGGGAATCACTTATCAAAACCGCTCTAAAACTTGATCTTGGGGAAATAGAAACCATGGCTCACTACAGAGCTGCCAGGCATTTCCTGCCTGAAGTGGATTTTGTACTGGATATCGGCGGCCAGGACATGAAATGTATGAAAATCGTAGATCATGTGATCGATAATATCGTACTCAATGAGGCCTGCTCTTCAGGGTGCGGTTCCTTTCTTGAGACTTTTGCAAAATCCCTTGATCTTAAGGTTGAAGAATTTTCAGAAGAAGCGCTTTTGGCAAATAGCCCGGTGGACCTAGGAACAAGGTGCACGGTTTTCATGAATTCCAGGGTAAAACAGGCTCAGAAAGAAGGAGCAACCGTGGGAGAAATTTCTGCGGGACTTGCCTATTCTGTGATCAAGAACGCCCTTCAAAAAGTTATTAAAATCAGGAATATCGATGAACTTGGAGAAAATATCGTTGTTCAAGGAGGCACTTTTTACAGTGATGCTGTTCTCCGAGCAATGGAAACCGTATTGGGAAAAGAAGTGATCAGACCTGATATTGCCGGGATAATGGGCGCCTTCGGTGCTGCTCTTATTGCAAAAGACGAATACGTTGAAGCAGAAAAATCAACAATTATTGGATTGGATGCATTAAATGATTTCAATATTGAAATAGGCTTCAGACGCTGCAAGGCATGCACCAATACCTGCCTCCTTACCGTGAATAAGTTTTCAGATGGAAGAAATTTTATTTCGGGCAATCGATGCGAAAAAGGTCTGGGCATCGTTAAAAAAATGGATAAGAATGAGATTCCTGATATGTTCGAATACAAGTACAGAGAGGTCTTCAAATACGAGAATGAGCCCCTTTTAGAAAATTCCAGAGGTACTGTAGGGATTCCAAGAGTGCTTAATATGTATGAAAATTTTCCGTTTTGGTATACCTTTTTCAGAAACCTTGGGTACAACGTAAAACTATCGCCAAAAACGACAAAAAAAATATATGAAGAAGGAATCGAGACGATCCCTTCTGAGTCGGTTTGCTATCCTGCAAAGCTTGTTCATGGGCATATCATGAATTTAATCAATGATGATGTGGACTTTATTTTCTATCCCTGCATACCCTATGAAGAGAAGGAATTCAAACAGGCAGACAACTGCTATAGCTGCCCCATCGTCATGTCTTATCCGGAGACCATCAAGCACAATATCGATGAGCTCGAGGATAGAAATATCGATTATGTAAATTTCTTTATCACCCTTGAAAACTACGAAAAAGCTGAAAGCAAACTGATCCAGGAATTTTCCGGAAGAGGAATCGATAAACTGGAAATTTCATCAGCCTGCAAAGCTGCCTGGGATGAGAGGATAAATTTCAGGGAAAAGATACAGAAAAAAGGCGAAGAAATCGTAAAATATTTAAGAGAAAATAAAATGAAGGGTGTGATTCTGGCAGGACGTCCTTACCATCTTGACCCTGAATTGAACCATGGGATCAATAATATCGTTAAAGAGATGAATCTTGCTGTGCTGACAGAAGACGCTGTCAGTCATCTTGGCAATCTGAACATGAATATGCGGGTTCTGGACCAATGGAAATATCACACCAGACTATATGCGGCCGCTCAATATGCCGCAGGGAATCCTGATCTTGAGTATGTGCAGCTTACCTCCTTCGGATGCGGTATCGATGCGGTAACAAGCGACCAGATCCAGGAAATCTTAAAAGACCGGGGACGGATCTACACCCTGATCAAGATCGACGAAGGCAATAACCTGGGTGCTGTGAGAATCAGGCTGCGATCATTGAAAGCAGCTATGGAAGAAAGAAGAAAATCAGGACGAAAGCATAAGATCCACAGGATGAGAAAAAATGCACCTGCATTCACAAAAGAAATGAAAGGCAAGCATACAATTCTTATACCCCAGATGTCCCCCATACATTTTGATTACCTGAAAGACGCCATGTACAAATCAGGTTACCGAATCGAAGTTCTTCCAGACGTGGATAATAACGCCATCGATGAGGGGCTGAAGCATGTAAATAATGATGCCTGTTATCCCACAATTTTGGTAGTGGGACAAATGATGGAGGCACTTAAATCGGGCAAGTACGACCTTGACAATGTGTCGCTATTGATGTCTCAGACTGGCGGTCCCTGCAGGGCGTCAAATTACGTTGGATTCATTCGAAAAGCGCTAACAGACAGCGGGATGACTCATATACCGGTCATTTCAGCCAATATGATCGGACTGGAAAGCAACCCAGGATTTAAAATCACCCTTCCCCTTCTGCACAGGATCATAATGGCAATGGTCTATGGAGATCTCTTCCAAAGGGTGGTCTACAAGACGAGAGCCTATGAGACCGTCAGAGGTTCTGCCAATATGCTCCATGAAAGGTGGAAAAAAGCGGCGAAGGAAAATGTTCGTTCCGGGAATATTATGGAATTTAACAAAAATGTCGCTAAAATCGTTAAGGATTTTGATGAATTGCCTATACGGGATAAGGTTAAGCCTAAGGTGGCTATCGTTGGAGAAATTCTTGTAAAATACCATCCCACAGCAAACAACAACCTGATCAGTGTCCTTGAGAAGGAGGGAGCAGAAGTAATTGTTCCTGATATTCTGGATTTTGTACTGTATTGTGCGTATAATAATGTCTATAAGTATGAAGAACTGGAAGGCAGCTACAGCGCCAACAGAAACAGCAGAATGTTTATAAATCTCATTGAGTTATACAGAAAGAAGATGAATAAAGCCTTGGATAAGAGCGTCCGATTCAGAACGCCCACCCGGATAGAAGTCAAAGCGGAAAAGGCGAAAGAACTTATTGCCCTGGGAAATCAGGGCGGCGAGGGATGGTTCCTGACCGCCGAGATGATGGAGCTGATCGAGCATGGCACTGAGAATATTGTATGTGTTCAGCCCTTCGCCTGCCTGCCGAATCATGTAATGGGCAAGGGGATGATGAAACCCATACGAAACAAATATCCCTATGTGAACATTACAGCGATTGATTATGATCCGGGGGCAAGCGAGGTAAATCAGTTGAACAGAATCAAACTAATGATGGCTGTAGCCAATAAAAATTTAAAAAGTAAGATCAAAGAAGAAGCAGCAAACGAGTAAAAGTCAGGGTTGAAGCAATTCATGGACCGGTTGGAAAATTTCCAGCCGGTTTTTCTAATCTGAAAAAAAATGCAATGGAGATTTTGAAATAAATTTTATGGGTATAGATAAATTGCAGTGAATACGATTACAGTGGAAAATTATTCATGTATAATAAGCAAATTAATCTTGTTTGGAGACAATTTACCTGGAAAAAGGGAAAAGTGAGCAAATTCTTATAAATTGTTAATATTATTTGGTTTTCTAAAAATAAATAAAAAAGATGTTGACTTCCGTTTTCAGACAAGTTATCATGAAGTCAATGAAATAAATAACAAACAGTGAAATAAATTTCACAGGAGTAAACAGGATGGAATATAAATACGATGTCAGGCTGCTGGTAAGATGCGCAAAGATGCACTACGAAGAAGACATGAAGCAAAATGAAATTGCAGACAAGCTCGGTGTATCAAAAGCGACGATATCAAGAATCATCAATTACGCAAAAGAAAAAAAGATCATCGAATTCAAAATCAATAATCCATTCCCTGAAGAAATTTTAGAGCTGGAAAAAATGATTGAAAAGAAATACGGCTTGATGGAAGTGATCATCGCCGATGTCGTTTCTGAAGAAGAGAAGGATGTCAAAAAAACCCTCGCAAAAGAAGCGGCAAAATACATGATGAGGGTCCTGAAGCAGGGGATGCTGATCGGAGTATCCAGCGGAACGACCTTGGCGGAAGTGCCCAGATATATCATCAATAACAAGAACAATGATTTTACCTTCATTCCCATGGTTGGAGGGAATGGGCAGTATATACCGAATATACAGACGAACAATATCGCATTGAGCTTTGCTAAAGTATTCAAGGGAAGTTCAAAAATACTTCACGCACCTTCAATGGTAGAAAACATACAAAACAAAAAAATACTTGTTGAAGATCCCGGCATCAAATCCGTACTGGATCTTACTAAAAAGCTGGATATGGCTGTCATGGGAGTTGGATCCTCAACCCTCCAGTCAACAGTTAAGATGGTAACAGAATTCATATCCCATGAGGAACTGGATCAGATCAAGGACAAGGGAGCAATCGCCGACTTATGCAACATATTTGTGGACAAAGACGGAAAAGGTGACAGATTCGAATCCAACCAGAGGATAATTGGCATCGAACTGGATGACTTAAGAAAAGTGCCTTTAAGGGTAGCTGTCGCAGGACACGCCTCCAAATTCGAGGCAATAAAGGGAATCGTTCATACCAACCTTATTAATGTTCTCATAACTGACATCAATGTTGCAAGAAAATTAGTGTAACCATTTAATTTGAAAAATTGTAATTTCCAAAATGGAGGGATATAAAAATGATGTATAAATTAGCCATATTGTTCTTTGTTTTATTCACAGTCCAGGGAATTATGACATTCTTTCAGATCAACAACTATAGAAAAAACATTTCTGAAATAAGAAAAAAGGGCGACATGTTCATTGGCCAGGCAAAAGGCAAACTTAAAGCAGGATGCATTGTGGTAATGGCACTGGGAGCCGATGGAATCATCAAAGAAGCCAGGATCATGTCTGGGATGACCGTATTCAACAGGTTCAGGCAAATAACGGAACTTGACGGAAAAAGCATCTACGAAGTAGATAACTGGCTGGAAGAAGTTAAAAGCAAGCAATTGAGAGTGGCAATCCTAAAAGGAATAGAAGCCATGAAAAACCAGCTCGCCGCAAAAGAAGAGTCTGCAGAAGAAGAAGCTATAGACTTAAAGGGTGAAATACTACAGTAAATAACAGAACTCAAATTCTGTTAAATATAATTAACAAGGAGGATTTTTAGATGGATTTTTTAGCTAACGTAGCAGCAGGTTTTATCGGCTTATTCAACGCCGGTGGAGCGACATTCATGGGATTAGTAACAGGTATACTACCTACACTAATCGTACTGATCACTTTTGTTAACTCCATAATCATGATTATCGGAGAAGACAAGGTAGAGGGATTCGCAAAAAAAATGACTGGTAATATCATTACTCGTTATACCGTATTCCCTTTCCTTGCAATGTTTTTCCTTACAAACCCAATGGCGTACACCTTTGGTAAATTTCTGGAGGAAAAATACAAACCGGCATTTTACGATTCAGCGGTATCATTTGCTCATCCAATCTTAGGACTATTCCCACACGCTAATGCAGGAGAGTTGTTTGTATGGCTTGGGATTTCATCAGGGATCACAACTCTGGGACTTCCAATCTCCGGATTAGCAGTCAGATATCTATTGGCAGGATTAGTTGTAATCTTGATCAGAGGTATTGTCACTGAAAAAATTACCTTCATCATGATGGGAAGAAAAGGAGTGAACTAAGATGGCTTACAATGCAATCAGATTAGAAAAAGGTAAAGGTGGCTGGGGCGGCCCTTTAGTTATCAAGCCCGATGATGTGCGAAATAAAGTAGTTTCAGTAACAGGCGGCGGAATCGATCCTGTTTCCATGAAAATCGCTGAACTTTCAGGTTGTACTACAGTAGATGGTTTTGCAACAAGTGTTCCAGATGAGCAGATATTTGTGGCAGTCGTTGATTGCGGCGGTACTGCAAGATGCGGAGTTTATCCTAAAAAAGGAGTATTCACAGTAAATCTTACTCCAGTTGGACAGTCAGGACCTTTAGCACAATATATCAAAGAAGATATTTATGTATCAGGCGTAAAAGTTGAGAATGTAACATTAGCTGAAGCAGGAGCTACAGTAGCTCAGGCAGCTGCTGCCGACACTGGCTCAGCTCCAAAAGCTGCAGCAAGTCAAAGCACGCAATCAAGCGGGAAATTTGGTTTTATCACGAAACTTGGAAAAGCTACCGGAGCAGTAATCGGTAAGTTCTATGCCGCTGGTAAAATGACAATCAACATGGTAATTAATAATATTCTGCCTTTTATGGCATTCGTAGCAATGCTTATCGGTATAATCTCTCAATCAGGTTTAGGTAATATTATCGCAAAGGCGATCGCACCGGTATCAGGAACACTTCCTGGATTATTAGTCGTAAGTGTCATCTGCGCACTTCCAATATTGTCTCCAATATTAGGACCTGGTGCAGTTATCGCTCAGGTAGTTGGAGTTTTCTTAGGCCTTGAAATCGGAAAAGGAAATATTCCTCCAGCACTTGCTCTTCCAGCTCTTTTCGCAATAGATCCACAGGTTGGCTGTGACTTTGTACCAGTTGGACTTAGTTTAGGAGATGCAACAGCTGAAACTGTTGAAATCGGCGTACCTGCTGTATTGTTCTCAAGACTAATTACAGGCCCATTATCAGTTGTCATCGGATGGGTATTCAGCATCGGATTGTTCTAAGTCAAATCAAATATAATTAATTGAATCAGGTGCGGTACCCTACTGCACCTGGTTCTTAAAAAAGAAAAGCACACTTTATAAGCATGAAAAAACTCTCTTAAACCAAGTCATACATTTAGAGCAGACAAAAATATAATCATATTAAGAAGCCACAATTGCTTCTGAAGAAGCAACAAAATTAAAAACGCTGAATAACGAAAATTATCAAACGCCGAACCTTTATTCAAGGAATAAATGGTCAGGAGTATTTAAATAGTAAAATAAAAATATTATGGTAAAGCTAAAAGGAGGAAAAAATGAAGTACAATGTTAAAATTACTGGAGTAGGGGATATTGCCCTGGATTTTCTGACAGAAAATATGCTGATTATCTTCAATGATAATGCGCCTGCTGAACTGGCAGAATTGTCTGTACTCCATGAAATTGGGGATTTAGCCGAGGATGTTCAAGTAGGAGATCTGGTGGATATTTGCGGTAAAGAGTATATGGTGACTGCGGTTGGTGATGAAGTGAATCACACCCTGGCTAAAATGGGACATTGTTCCTTGAAATTTGATGGCAGTGATACACCACAGCTGCCTGGTACGTTGCATCTTCAAGGAGAAGGCAATCCAGAGATCATTATTGGTAAACATATCACTATAATATAAATAACAAGGAGGCAACAAAAAAATGTTAAATTTAAACAGAAGATTAAAAGAACTTGAGGAAAACGGCAATATCATTAAACTGGGTCTTGTAGGCGCAGGACAGATGGGTAAAGGTATGGTAAGTCAGGTAATGCTGATGAAAGGCATGGTCCCTGCCATTGTTGTTGACATAAACGTTGAAAATGCTATCGAATCATATACATTGGCAGGAGTAAGCAGAGACGACATCGTTGTTACTGACTTATTGTCAGAAGCAAATGCAGCAATGGAAAAAGGTAAATTTGTAGCATCTTCAAATGCTGAGATTCCACCAGCTGCAAATATCATTGATGTCGTTGTAGATGCCACTGGTGTTCCTGATGTTGGAGCAAGAATAGCTCTTGATGCGATCATGAACAAAAAACATGTGGTAATGCTGAATGTTGAGACGGACATTGTTATCGGTGCTTATTTGAAAAAACTTGCAGACAATGCTGGCGTAATCTACACGGGATCAGCTGGAGACGAGCCAGGAGCGGTTATGGAGCTTTATGACTTCGCTGATGCAATGGGAATGGATATCGTAGCTATTGGTAAAGGAAAAAACAATCCAATTGTTGCCGGATGTAACCCGGATACAGTTTTACAGCAGGCAATCAAAGAAGGCGTTAGCCCTAAAATGCTTACTGCATTTAAAGACGGAACAAAAACAATGGTAGAAATGACTGCCATGGCTAATGCAACGGGATACCTTCCTGACGTAAGAGGCGGACATGCACCTTCAGCAGTAGTTAGTGAACTTCCAAAATTATTCCAATTGAAAGAAAATGGCGGAATCCTTAACAATACAAAGATCGTTGACTATGTAAACGGCGTTGCACCAGGCGTATTCGTAATCGTTACGACTGATCTTCCACAGATTCACCATGAAATGCAGTACCTGAGCATGGGACCGGGACCAAACTATGTACTTTTCAGACCATATCACCTGACAAGCCTTGAAACTCCTTTATCAGCTGCAAGAGCGGTTATCTACAATGAAGGCACTATTGTTCCATTGCCAGGAAAACCGGTTGCTGAAACCATCACTATGGCAAAAACTGATCTAAGCGCAGGGGCTATGCTTGACGGAATCGGCGGATTCACAGTATACGGAAGCTTCGATACTTACGAAAATGCTAAAAACGAGAATGCTGTTCCATTGGGACTGATTACTAAAAAGACTAAACTTTTAAATCCTAAAAAAGTAGGGGAAGTTATCACCTATGCTGATATCGAACTTGACAAAACAACTTTGATCTACAAACTTAGAAACCTTCAGGAAACATTGATTGGCTAAGCCAAACAACGAGAAGTAACTGTTGAAAGTTTCTATGGTTCATGGTAGAATTAAACAATAAAATATATTGAGCCAGTGAAAAAGTGTAGGCCGTATACAGATGATCATGAATCATGATTATTTGTTGCGGCCTTTTTGTGTACAAAACAAGTAACCCATAGGAGGAATTAAATTGACATTAAAAGATGTAAAATGTTTTCTGCTTGATATGGATGGAACTATCTATCTCGGGGATGATCTGATCGACGGTGCCAGGGAATTTCTTGGTAAAATAAAGGCGGAAGGGAAGGAATATATTTTCCTGACGAATAATTCAAGCAAAAATAAGGAAGCCTATATTCAGAAGCTGAACAAAATGGGTATCAATGCATTGGATAAGGATATCTTTACCTCAGGGGATGCGACCATTTACTATCTGAAGAAATACACAAAGTTTAAGAATATCTTCCTTCTGGGAACCCCATCCCTGGAAGAGGCTTTCATTGAAGCTGGTTTTAATGTGATCAAAGAAAGAAGCGCTGATATTGAATGCGTTGTAATGGGTTTTGATACGACACTGACCTACGAAAAATTATGGATCGCTTGTGACTATATAAGGGAGGTGCCCTATATTGCTACACATCCGGATTTTAATTGCCCTCTTGAAGGTGGGAAGTTTATGCCCGATATTGGAGCAATGATCGCTTTTATAAAGGCCTCCACAGGGAAAGAGCCTGTTGTCATCGGGAAACCGAAGGAGTACATGCTGGAAGCGATTCTTGATACCTACAACCTTGAAAAAGGAGATGTGGCAATGGTAGGCGACAGGTTGTATACCGATATCAAAATGGGTTACGACCTGGGAGTGACATCGGTTTTGGTACTCTCAGGAGAAACCACAATGGATGATTACAACGAGTCCGAAATAAGAGCTGATTATATTTTTGATTCAGTCAAAGAGTTGAAGGAAGAAATCTAAAAAAATGTAACGGAGGACGATATGAAAGAATATAAAAAATTATTAAATAATGATATCGTATGCGCATGCGGCAGAACTCATTTTGTGCCCATCAAAGATGTGGATTTTACTTTTAAGCCTCAGGATATTTCCGGAATCGTAGGTAAATATGTTGATGGAAATGAACTGCTTGTGATTGTTGACTATCACACGGATGAGCAGATAAACAATGACGTGATTGGGGAACTTAAGAAAAGCGGTTACAAGCTGACTATTGCAAAATTTTTGGACAAGAGGCTTGTTCCAGATGAAAAAGCAGTTGGGACCATATTCATGGAAAGCGACAGAAATACAAAAGGGATCCTGGCGGTAGGGTCAGGCACGATCAACGACCTGGCTAGATTTGCCGGAAGCCGAATGAAGGTGCCGGTAATTTCCATCGCTACAGCTCCTTCTATGGATGGATACGCAGCAGCCGGATCCTCTCTTGTGGTGAAAGGTGCCAAAAAAACAATCAAAGCCTTTTCAGTAACAGCGATCTATGGCAACATTGATGTAATCAGCGAGGCCCCCTATGAACTCATCCAGGCAGGATTTGGAGATATATTCGGCAAAAAGACAGCTTTGGCTGACTGGGCGCTATCCAGGATCGTTAATGATGAATACTGGTGCGATCAGACGGTGGAACTTGTAGAGAAATCTACGGATCTGTGCATCGAAAATGCGGAAAACATCGCTTTGAGAGATAAGAAAGCAATTGAGTACCTTATAGAAGCCCTGGTTCTTTCAGGAATAGCAATGTCCATCGTAGATGATACACGACCAGCGTCCGGTGGAGAGCACCTGATATCTCACTATATGGTCATGAAAAACCTTGAGAGAGGTGAAATGATTCCTTCCCATGGGGTCACGGTGGCTTTTGGTACATTGATATTGAGTCATTTATATGATTTTCTTTTTAAGAGTGAGGAATTCGGCATCCAGGAGAAGAGCGTAGAAATAAGGGAAGCACTTCAAAGGTATCTGCCAACTCCTGCTCAGGTCAATCAATGGCTGGAAATAATCGGACTGTCTTTAAAACCAGAAGGGTATGAAGTAGACAAGAATTATTTCCACGAGATGATCATGAAAGCGGGTTTTATCAGGGACAGGTTTACTGTATTCCAATACCTTCATCAGCTTGGAATCCTTGAAAAAGCAGCTGATTATGTGACAGGGTTATACTTTTAAGAATAAACAGGACATGTCATAGACATGTCCTGTTTATTCAGCCTTGTAATTCAAGCAGCAGCTTTGCCGTTTTTTCTGTTGTGATCAATACGTTGATAAAACCTCCTCGTAGTGCTGATAAAATTGCCGGAACTTTTTCATCGGAGGCGGATACACCAATGGAATACTCAATGTTTTTCAAGCGGTTGATATCCATTTCAATGCTCCGGTCATTAATCTCAACATCGATAATAGCTCCGTTTTTATCAAGGAATTTTGAACAGATATTGCTTTCTGCGCCTAACTCCTTTAATCTATCAATATCATCATCCTGAAAATATCCGGATGATAAAAAGGTGTTGGATCGAGAGATTGCACCTATACTGAACAGAGCGATGTTTACGGTGTCCCAAAATTTTGTGACGGCCTTGCAGCTATCGTCTCCGAGGATCGCATCTCTTGTCTCTTTCTTTGAAGTCACACTTGGAGCATAGAAATTGTGTGGTGTTGCATTAAAAGCTTTCGCAATTTTCGACACGATGGTATTTACCTGATAATCATTTGACACATTGCCTGGTCCGCCTGTTATGGGCACGATATCAGCGGATACATGCTTTATGTTGCTCATCTTAAGCAGCGCTTCACCCACCTCGGCCAGGGTGCTTCCCCAGGTAAAACCTACCACATCACTATTTTTAATTATTCTGATCAGATATTCAGCGCAAGCTCTTCCTAGTGTTTTTTTCATCATAGCATCATTTTCATTCGTCTCACAGGGAACGACAACGACTTCCTTTAAAGAGAATGTTTTTTCAAGTCTTTTTTCAAGATCAAAATATTCTTTTGCGTCAGAACTAATGCTGATATTTACAATGCCTTCTTCTCTGGCGGTCTTTAACAAGCGGCTGATGGTCGTCCTGTAAATGCCCAGTTCTTTAGAAATTTCCGATTGAGTTAAATTTTCTATGTAGTACATGCTGGCAATGCGCATCAATATTCGATCTTTGTTCCAGTCAGTCATATTTTTCATCCTCTACTTTATAAGTCCAAATATCTGGGGGTTAAAAGAAACTCCTTAGAAAATCGTGGACCTGCTTTGCCTTAGTTCTATAATCGCTGTCTGGGGAATAGAATAATTCTGCATTAAAAATTCCAACGCCCATACTTTTCAATTTATCGATGGAACGTTTAAAGTCGACCTGACCTTTGCCGTAATCAGTGAATCGGTAATCACCGTTTATGCTATCCTTGAGATGCATTGCGGCGATTTTCCCTCTGCCTTCCTCAAAATCCGCGATGCATTTATCAGGGTCTCCATTGAAGACAATGGCAGTATTTGCCACATCCCCATAAATGCAGAAAAAAGGAGATCCAATTTTCTCGACCCAATATGCACATTTTTTAACGGTGTTCATAAATTCTTTTTCAGCATTTTCAATTCCCAGTATGATGCCTTTTTCAGCAGCAAGAGCAGCAGCTTTCGTTATGTTTTCCATAAACCGATTGGAGGTTTCTGGTGTAGATGGCTCATTAAATACATCATAACCATTGATCAGCACAATTTTTGCACCTAAATCACTTGCGAAATTCAATCCTTTTTCTAAAATCTCCAAGGATAACTTGTTCATATCCCTATGGATCATTCCCAACGGATATTTTCTCAATAAACTAAGGGATATTGTCCGTAAAGAGATATCGTGATCAAACATAAAATCTATGAGTTCTTTTCTTTGAGTTTTCGTCCAATCCAATCGCAATTCTCTTTCAGGGTTAAGATCGATGCATATTTCCAGAAAATCATATCCGATTTCTTTCGCAAGGAGCATTTTTTCTTTCAATGACAGCTCGTCTGGAAATGCTTTTTCATAGAGCCCCAGTGAGTATTTATAATTGCTGTTATTCATGGACTAACCATCCGCCATCGATAACGATGTCCTGACCCGTTATTGCTTTGGACTTGTCGGATGCTAAAAACATTATTAAATCAACAACTTCATCAATTTCAATAAATCTTTTCATGGGAACCCGGCTTTTCAGCCAATCCATCCAATCTGGATTACTTAAGTTAGTTGAACCCATCTCAGATCTTACGTAACCTGGGGAAACGGAATTAACATTAATTCCATATTCTGCAAGACCTACGGCAAAGCTGTGGGTCATCGCTACTACACCTAATTTTGTAACCGAATAGAGTGTATGTTTTCCATCATCCTGATGAGCCCGAATGGATGCCAGATTTACGATCTTTCCGCCACCGTTTTTTTTCATGATGGTACTGATTTCTTGTGATGTAAAAAAAACACCCTTAAGATTAACATTATTGATAAGATCCCATTCAGACTCTGTCACACTGCCTATGGGTGTTCGATTCGCCAATCCGGCCGAATTCACTAAGATGTCCACTTTACCAAAATGATCATTAGCATCCTTCGCAGCACTAACAATACTTGAAACATCGGTAACATTGCAGTAGAAAAATTTTCCATCCGTATATTTTTTTACCTCATTAAGTGTATTTTCTGCTTCTTTTTCATTGATATCAAAAATAGCGATCTTAGAGCCTTCTTTTGCCAATTTTATTGCTAACTCTCTTCCTATACCTTGAGCCCCACCGGTTATGACACTTATTTTGTTCTCAAATTCCATTGAAATTCCTCCTTGTGTAATAAATATCTGCACATATGTGCAGGTAAGTGTTATGTGTGATTTGCTGACTTTATTATAACAACTAACCACTATAAAGTAAAGGCAAGAGGGTATTTCCCCAAAAAAAAGTTAAGACTATGGGGTCATAGTCTTAACTGGGGAATTTTTTTCTTATAGAAAAAAGGGGTGTAATTTCTATAAGATTAAGGGGTTATATATGTGATAGGTTCATTATAAGCCTATGGGTTACTGTTTTTTATGAATATTCACTTGAAAACAG
>JAAXUP010000226.1 GCA_013335935.1 Eubacteriaceae bacterium
GCATTATAGGATCCAGGGAAAATTGGATCATGGCTGTATCGTACCTTTATACTATATCGATAAATATTATCAGGACTACCAGATCGTACACATCTCCATTGGCATGCTGCCCCTTAAGGATCACTACAGATTTGGGATGTACATTCAAGAGGCTTTTGAGAAATGCGGTTTAAATGGAATAATCATCGCCAGTGCGGATTTATCGCACTGCCTCAAGGACTCTGGACCCTATGCCTTTGCTAAGGAGGGGCCGATTTTTGATGAGATCCTGGTGGATAGTATCCGGGAAAAAAGATATTTAGATATCGTCACCATGAAGCCTCACATTTATGAACCTGCTGGGCAGTGCGGCTTGAGGTCCATTGTAATGACACTGGGGGCTATGGATGGTCATAAGACTTCAACAGAGGTGTATTCTTATGAAGGTCCCTTCGGAGTAGGTTATATGACAGCTGGAATTACATTGGACGAACAAAGCGTTCCTTCTATTTGGAATGGGATAACCGGTTTTTTCAAAGAAAAGGAAGCAGCGAAAAGGAGCAAGGAAGATGGATACATCAAGCTTGCAAGGGAAGCCATCACTCATTGGATAACGTCCGGGGAAGAGCTAAAATGGGAGGACTACAAAAAAGGCCTGGATGACGAAGGATTCATCGCTGAGGTTGAGAATACCCGAAAAGGAGTTTTTGTATCCGTCCATAACTCCAATCGACTCAGGGGCTGTATTGGCACCATTTCCCCAGTAACTCCAAATGCCGCTATGGAAATCATACATAACGCCATAGAAGCTTGCGCTTTTGACTCCAGATTTCATCAAGTGGAGCCGGAAGAACTGGAGTTCATTGACGTAAAGGTGGATGTCTTAAATGAAGCTGAAAAGATTGACGACATCAAACAGCTTGATGTGAAAAGATATGGGGTAATCGTTAAACGTGGACAGAGGAAGGGCTTGCTTTTGCCGGACCTTGAAGGAGTGGATAGTGCAGAGGAACAAATCCGTATCGCAATGCAAAAAGCCGGTATTCCTGAGAAGGAGAAGGTCGAACTTTTCAGATTTGAAGTTATTCGTCACGAGGTTTAAAGTATCCGGGGCACAAGGTGTCCCGGATGTTTCGTATCTGCAATAATATGCAATATATAGAATAATATTACATCTTAGAGCGAAGCATCTGCACTGAAAACATGGATAAGGCAAGACATAATCTTTGCGCGGTCAATTTGTTTCGTACATATTTATACTGCAGGATGTTTTTTATTTGAATGAAGTTGAAAGGTCATAGGACCAGGGATCTAAGAATTTTGTTCATATTTGCTGAAAGAGAAGACTACGACAGAAGTAAAATAACGGTTTTTATCTTTGGCGAAATAATTTTCTACGATGGCATTGTCTAGTTTGATAAGATCTCCTTCTTTGATATCATCCATTTTAATAACGGCATCTCCCACGATTCGGCCCCTCCAATGCATAAATTCATACTGCCCATCTTTATTTTTCTTTTTTGTGGAGAGATTGCACCGGATGAATCCTTTCTGTCGATCGAAATCATAGACTCTCGCATAACCTGTAACATTTAACATTTAATCCACCTCCTTACTGTATGATAATATTAATATAGCACGCTTTATTTAGGGTTGCAATTAGATTTTGAATAAATATTAATTTAACGAGAGTCAGATCTTTTCAAGTAATAGTAAGCATTGATTTCGCCGCCAACCAGGATGATCGTACTTGAAATGTAGAGCCACATAAGCAGGGCGAACATGCCTCCAATACTGCCATAAAGCGTTATGAAAGGGGAAGTGTAGTTGTTTATATAGTAGGCAAATATCAGAGAGGAGAGTGTCCAGCCTAAGGTAGCAAATATCGCGCCTGGCAGGGAATTGTAAAAACCGATATTTTTGTCAGAGCCTCTTGAGTAAACAAAAGTGAAGAGTGCCACCATGAACAGGATGGATATGAAATAGCGAAATAACTTCCAAAAAGGCTGAAACTGCTGGAGAATATGTAGTCTGTTAAAGAGCTGATGCCCAATGCTTTCACCGAAAACAAGCGCAGTCATGACTACTGCGATGACAACGGCAAATGCGACAGTGAGAAACAGTGAGATAAAGAACAGATAAACAAATCCACGATCTTCCCTGAAGTTAT